>JAFTDU010000034.1 GCA_017454005.1 Desulfovibrionaceae bacterium
CAAAAGAGTACGCCAAGAATTTTAAAAAGTATTGCGGCTTAAAACGACAAAAAATGTGTCGCTTATATAAATATTCTAGAGTTTATTATGAGAATACCGCATGTACAAAATCCGCTGCGCCACACACCTGCTTATGCCCAAAAAACAAAAACACTGATGCATGAAGTATCATACATCAGTGTTTTTGTTGATCTATATGACGCAAAAACATCTAAGCTCTGTTTAATTAGAAAAGC
Source organism: Desulfovibrionaceae bacterium (assembly GCA_017454005.1). Lineage (GTDB taxonomy): Bacteria > Desulfobacterota > Desulfovibrionia > Desulfovibrionales > Desulfovibrionaceae > Desulfovibrio. The sequence goes on from JAFTDU010000034.1 coordinate 237, forward strand.
TAATCATTGTATTTTGTATACGTATATGATTATACTTAAGGTTATAACCTTTCTTTTACTATTATATTTGTACTCTGAATATCATAGCTAAATCAAATAATCTAGTAGCAAATTATAACAAAAGCGTAATTAATTTCAGTATACCATATGATTCAAACCTGAAATGAGTGATATAATCTTAGGATATGCTTCTGCTCAAGAGTTTTGTGTCTCTTGCGTAGTCTCTTTGGGCAAGGGTTTATGGTCATAATTTTTTTGTCGAGCACGGGCTACAGCCAACTGTTCTGCTGGCACATCGCGGGTGATCGTGGATCCAGCTCCTATTAAAGCGCCCTCGCCAACCTTAACAGGTGCCACCAGGGCTGTATTGCTGCCAATAAAAGCCTCAGATCCAATAATTGTTGGATGTTTATACTTCCCATCATAATTACAGGTGATCGTGCCAGCCCCAATATTCGTGCGCTCGCCAATGACAGCATCCCCCAAATAGGTCAAGTGATTGGCCTTGGATCCTGCTCCCAAATGTGTCTTCTTTAGCTCCACAAAATTACCCACATGGGCATCTTGCTCTAAGACTGCGCCAGGGCGCAATCTGGCAAAAGGCCCAACTAAACATCCCTCCCCAACCTCGGCTCCTTGCAAATGCGAAAAAGAACGAATTTCAGCCCCAGCGTGCACTAGAGAATCCTGTAAAACGCAATGGGACATAATTTTAGCGCCGCTCTCCACAACGCTTGCCCCATAAATTTCACATGGGCCGGTAATTTCTGCACCAGGAGCAATTTGGGCCAAAGGACTGATCCGAATCAGCTCTTTGGCATGCAGCAAAACACCTTGGTTCAAGAAACGCTCCACAATCTCAGCCCGCAAACATTCTTCAAGATGTACCAATTCTTTAGGTGAATTAATGCCTAATAATCGTTCATCACGGCCACAATTAATGCCTACAACCTTTTTCCCAGCCTTTAACGCTAGTGCCACGATATCTGTGAAATAATATTCACCACTCTTTATACTTGGGGTCACTTGTGGCAACAAAGTATGAGCCACATCTATACTGCATACATAGACCCCAGCATTAATTTCACCACTCGGTTCACCATATTGGGCAACACTGTAATCTTTGGCCTCCACAATGGCTTTAATGGCACCAGCCTCGCGCACAATTCTCCCATAGGCACCTGGATCTTTAAGCTGTACTGTGGCCACAGCGAGATCAGCGTCTTTGGCTTGTGCAAGAAAAGATGACACAACATCAGCTGTCACTAAAGGTGTATCGCCATTGAGGATAAGCACACGGCTATAGCCGGCTTCTCTCAAGGTCGGTAGAGCCAATTGCACAGCATGCCCGGTACCTAATTGTTCAGCCTGCACAATGGTTTTGAGGTTGGGAAAGGCCTTGGCAATTTTCTCCCGGCCATGTCCACACACAGCATAAATCGCCTCGCCAAAGAGCGGAGCCAGATTATGCACAAGTAAGCCTAACATGGGCTCCCCCAGGAGTTCCTGCAACACCTTGGGTTTTGCGGAATGCATCCTGGTTCCTTTACCTGCGGCTAAGATGAGGACACAACATTTTTCCATGCTAACCTCGTTACAAATAATGGTTCGGTTGCTAGATGGCACAAAAAATGTCTGCAACATCTTAAGCCACATGCGGGACTTTGTATACAGACAATTAAGTTAAAACAGATCTTGCAAGCTAAAACATGCAACACTACTTATATATGAATATTCCCAATAGGTCCAATCAATCTTTAGTCAGAACACTATGCTAATCTGGATATATTATTAATAAATTTTGTGTAAGCTTATCTTTTACATTTTGCCAATATGATGCAGACATATCGGCAAAATGTAATCTTGTGTAACAAGAAAAGCTTAGTCTACCTTAAAGGTTAATTTACCATCTTCCACGCAACATGTGACATTGGCACCATCGCGAATATTGCCCTGGACAATTTCCCGCGCCAAACGTGTTTCCACCTCTTGCTGTAAATAACGCTTCAAAGGTCTTGCACCATAAATGGGATCATAGGCATTGGCAGCCACAAATTCACGGGCTTCGTCTGTCATTGTAATCTTAATCTGCCGTTCTTCAAGGCGCTTGCGCAAACGTTGCAATTGTAATTCAACGATCTGACCCACTTGCTCACGTTTCAAGGGTAAAAAGACTACGCATTCATCTATCCTGTTCAAAAATTCAGGACGAAAATGCGCCCGTAAATCTTCCATGACCTTCTCTTTGGCGCCTGCTTTTAAACTGCCATCGGCTGTAATCCCTTCAAGTAAATATTGGGAGCCAATATTAGATGTCATGATGATGATACAATTGCGAAAATCAATGGTACGACCCTGATTATCAGTTAATCTGCCATCATCCAATAATTGCAAGAGGGTATTAAAGACATCAGGATGCGCCTTTTCAATTTCATCAAACAAGACAACAGAATACGGTCTTCTGCGCACAGCTTCTGTTAATTGACCACCTTCATCATAGCCCACATACCCTGGAGGCGCACCAATCAAGCGTGAGACGGAGTGTTTCTCCATATACTCACTCATATCAAGACGCACAATATTTTCTTCGGTGTCAAACAAGGCTTGGGCTAAGGCTTTGGAAAGCTCGGTTTTGCCAACACCTGTCGGCCCCAAAAAGATGAAGGAGCCTGTGGGTCTAGCTGGGTCAGACAAGCCAGCTCTTGCCCTAAGCACCGCATCACTCACAGCGGCAACCGCCTCATCTTGGCCCACAACCCGTTCATGCAGCACATCGGCAAGGCGCAAAAGCTTTTCGCGTTCACTCTCAAGCAAACGCGTCACAGGAATCCCGGTCCACTTAGCCACAATTTCCGCAATGTCATCTGGCCGCACTTCTTCGCGCAGAAGTCTGCGGTTGCCATCTTTCCCTGGCGCCTCTGCAGCCTGCAATTCCTTTTGCAAACTTGGCAATTTGGCATACATCAATTCAGCCGCACGATTTAAATCTGAAACCTGCTTGGCCTTTTCAATGTCAAAATTGACCTTCTCGATCTTAGCTTTAATTTCCCTAACTTTATTAATCGAAGCTTTTTCGCGTTTGTACTGTTCCTCTAAAGTAAATTTTAATTTCCGTTGTTCCTCAAGTTCATTTTCTAAGCGTTCCAAACGTTCGCGACTTGCTTCATCGGTTTCTTTACGCAGAGCTTCTTTATCAATTTCTAATTGCATTACCTTTCGGCTAACTTCATCGAGTTCTGTGGGTTGCGAATCAATTTCTGTTCTGATCATAGCCCCAGCTTCATCGATTAAATCAATGGCCTTATCAGGTAACTGACGATCAGTAATATATCTATGGGATAAGACTACTGCATCCACAAGGGCTGAATCACTAATCTTGACGCCATGATGCAATTCAAAACGCTCTTTTAAACCACGTAAAATCGAGATGGCATCTTCCACAGTTGGTTCTTCCACCAACACCGGTTGAAAACGCCGCTCGAGAGCCGGATCTTTTTCAATATATTTACGGTATTCATCTAAGGTCGTGGCACCAATACAGTGCAAAGCGCCCCTAGCCAACATGGGTTTCAATAAATTGCCGGCATCCATGGCGCCTTCAGTCTTGCCAGCGCCAACAATAGTATGCAGTTCATCGATAAAGAGAATGATTTGGCCGTCGCTTTTTTCGACCTCATTTAAGACAGCCTTAAACCGCTCTTCAAATTCACCTCTAAATTTTGCCCCAGCGATTAAGGCCCCCATATCCAAGGCAAAGAGCTTATTGTGCTTTAAATTCTCAGGACAATCACCTTTGGCAATACGGTAGGCTAAACCTTCAACAATGGCGGTCTTACCAACACCTGCCTCACCAATCAGCACAGGATTATTCTTTGTACGCCTAGACAATATGCGAATGACTCGCCTTATCTCGCCATCACGCCCAATGACAGGATCCATTTTGCCCTTCTGGGCAATGTCTACAAGATCCCGTGCGTATTTACTCAAGGCCTCAAAGGTTGCCTCAGGATTGGGACTTGTGATGGGCTGCCCATTACGGGCCCGCGTCATCGTATCGTTAAAGCTTGCCTTGCTTAAATTATAGTCTTTAAAGAGCTTACCCAATGGCGAGTTCGGCTCCACATCCAACAAACAGGCAAACAACACATCGACGCTGACATATTCGTCCTTCATGAGTTTGGCTGTTTCTTGAGCTTGGCTCAACACCTTGGCAAGCTGCTTGGTGATTAAGATCTTATCGGGAGAGAGGGTTGACCCTGTTAAGGTCGGCTTTTTACTTAAAAGGCCGTCTAAACCTACGGCCAAGGTTTTGGGTTGCACACCCATTTTTTCTAAGAGATTGGGCACAATACCATTCTCTTGTTGCACGAGCGCCAAGGCTAAATGCTCACAATCGGTCTCGGTATGTCCCTTGCCGGCAGCAATATTTTGGGCCTGCGTTACGGCCTCGCGGGCCATATCTGTATATTTGTTAATATCCATGATCCACCTCCGCCAAATTTCCTGCGCAAAGACAGGAAGCATCGCAAAATGCTATCTGCAAAATACTAGCTTCTAAATACTATCTTATTGAAGTTGCGCTTTGAGGGTAGCAACGGTGTCTTCTAAGACGGCAATCCGTTCTAATAAATCTACAATAATGGTGCCACCAACAATAGGCAACTCAAAATCGCTGCAAATACGTACTAATTTGCGTACTCTATAAATATCTGTATCTGAATATAATGTCATATTATCAGCATCAGTATGGGTTTCCACCCAACCTAAAGCGATAATATCTTGAAATGCATCTTGGTCAATTCCAGTTTCCAGCAAAAATTCTGCTTCTGATAACATTACACGGTACCTCTACACACTTAATACTGCACTTGTTTACCTAGCAACATAAGACGATTGCGCAGCCAACTGTTCCCACAAAGCTTTCTCAGCACTTGTCAAGGTAGCAGGCACCTTGATCATGGCCTGCACCAAAATATCACCGCGATTTTGGCCTGAACCTAGTCCCTTGCCACGCAAACGAAATTTCCGCCCTGAACTTGTACCAGGCGGGATACTGATCTCAACCGTACCGTCGAGGGTGCGCACATTGGCATGGGTTCCTAAGACGGCCTCCCACGGCGTCAAGGCAAGTTCACAGAGCAGATCCCGATCCTGCACGCGGAAGTAATCGTGGGGCTTATAGCGCACTTTCAAGAAGAGATCACCCGCAACCCCGCCGCGCACCTTTTCGCCCTGCCCTTGCAAACGTAATTTTTTGCCTTCTTCAAAGCCGGCTGGGACACGTACTTGCAAGGTTTTAGGCCCTTGTCTGGTGTTCACGGTGACTGAGTGGGTACCACCTTTAGCCACTTCTTCCAAGGTCAAAAACAATTCGGCTTCCACATCACTGCCGCGCCGTTGCCTACTCGAAAATTGTGCAAAGGGATCGCCCCCAAAGCCACCACGTTTGGTGCCATCACCAAAGAGCGTTTCAAAGAAATCCGAGAAACCAGACCCATCAAAACTTTTGCCATTAAAAGTAAAATGGGTACCTTCAAAGCCAGGTTCCCCGTTAAAACCTTGACCCTGTTGCCAGTTGGGGCCTAGTTGATCATATAATTTTCTTTTTTGAGGATCTTTTAAAACTTCATATGCTTCATTTATTTCTTTAAAATGTTCTTCTGCTTGTTTGTTATTAGGATTTAAATCAGGATGATATTTACGTGCTAACTTCTTAAAAGCATGAGCAATTTCTTCATCATTGGCATTTTTGTTCACTCCGAGTAGGTTATAATAATCCTTATATTGAGCTGCCATAAAATTCCCCCACATTACCTCTGGCGTGTGATTTTGCTTAATAAAGTAGCTCACGCCTGGTATAATCTGAAACAGCCAATGATTATTTGTGCTGCATACAGATTTGAAATTCCAACTAACAAGCTTTACGCAGCTAATCGTTATCTAATTTGGCTCAACACTCAAATAAGTTCACTAGGCGCAAAGTCAAGGTCAAGGGGCTGCCTAAACCTGCACCTAATTTTTTTTAAGCGAAATCTTGGCGCAAGCTTGCACTTGAGGTTCCAATTTCCCTTTGAGGTTGCATTTCTCAAAATCAATTCTGATATAGTTAAGTTTTAGCTGCAACTTGTGTATGATACTTTATGAATAATTGAAGATAAATTAATCTTTTGAAATGATTCACAATCTTTTGATCATATATAATAAAACTTGTTAATTAAAAGTCTATATTTTTACTAAGATTAAGCAGTACACAAAAACGCACTGCTTGATCTAGATCATATCATAAAAAAAGACAGTAGCATATACTACTGTCTTTTTTGCAATATTATAATTTGTATAATCGACTAATTAATAACTATTATACGATAATTATTATACGATACCGTGTTCCCCAGGTTTTTCGTATACTTCACGTTTTTGGCTGGCAACATAGTACTCTCTATTGCCAAAAGCTAATAACAGCGAAGAAGAAATATAAATAGAAGAATAGGTACCAATAATTACACCAATCAACATCGTCAATGCAAACGAATGGATCACACCACCACCTAAAATAAACAAGGCTAATGCTGCCATGATGGTAGTTCCACTTGTTAACACTGTACGAGATAATGTTTGGTTAACGCTCAAATTAATTAATTGCTCTAAAGTTACATCTTTGATTGTACGTAAATTTTCACGTATACGGTCATAAATGATAATTGTATCGTTTAAAGAGTAACCAATAATTGTTAATAATGCTGCGATAACATTTAAATCAATGTCAATACCTGAAATTGCTAGAAAGCCTGTAGTGATAGATACGTCATGAATTAACGCAATAATAGCACCTAAAGCAAAATTCAAATGTAAAACAAAACATATAACAAGTGTAATTAATAAGGCGAGCAGCACAAGCCACCCAATACTCAACACAGCAATCGAGCTTAAGGCATACATACAGCCCCAAAGCACTGCTGCCATGGCCGCCGCAGCCATCCAGCGCTGCTCAAACCGTCCCGAAATATACACTGCAATGAGCAAAATTGCATAATAGAGTGCACTTAAGGCCTTATTGGCTAAGTCACTACCAACCTTTGGCCCAACAACCTCCATGCGTTCAATGCTACAAGCATTGTTGGGAAAATGTTGCTGCAATTGTTGCATAACCTGCGTGCGTAAGACTGAGGCATCGCCATCTTGGGTTTTGGAAAAGCGCAAGAGATAATCACTGCCACCTTCGCCAAAACGTTGCGTGGAAATGCCTGGCAGTGCAGGCACATCCAGACTCGCTTTTAAGGCCTCATCATCCACAGGTTGGGCAAAATGAATTTGCATAATGACACCACCAGCAAAATCAATGCCCAATTTAAAACCAGACCCAAAAAAACTGGCGCCCAAGCCCAACAAGAGTAAGGCTATTGACAACCCATACGCTAGATAACGTTTGCCGGCAAAATCAATTTTGGTGCCAGGTTTCACAAGAACTAACGCCATTGAAGCCTCCCCTTAAATACTTATGCCCTTGGCACCGTTACGGATGGCCCAAAATTCAAAAATGGCCCGTGAGACAAAGATAGCCGTAAACATACTGGCTATAATCCCTAAGCACAGGGTTACAGCAAAGCCACGGACTGGGCCTGTGCCAAACTGATAGAGGATGACTGCCGTAATGATCGTAGTTAAGTTGGAGTCGGTAATGGCAATGGTGGCGCGTTTAAAACCTGCCTTGACCGCTGCCAGTGGCGAAACTCCTGCACGTAGTTCTTCACGAATACGTTCATAAATCAACACATTGGCATCAACAGACATGCCGATAGTTAACACAATACCGGCAATACCTGGTAAGGTGAGGGTTGCGCCAAAACCACCCATCCCAGCCAACAGGATCAAAATAGTAAAGCACAACATGCAATCCGCAATAATCCCGCTTTTACCATAATAAATGGCCATAAACAGCAAGACAAGTACTGCGCCTACGATCGATGCTCGTACCCCACTATTGATAGATTCTTGCCCTAAGCTTGGGCCAACCGTCCGCTCTTCAAGGACAGTGACAGGTGCCGGCAAGGAACCTGCCCGCAACACGATGGCTAAATCTTGGGCCTCAGCTGTTGTAAAGCTTCCACTGATACTGGCGCGACCGCCGCCAATGCGTTCGCGAATTACCGGGGCTGAATAGATTTTATCATCTAGCACAATGGCCATGCGCCGCCCGACATTTTCGCCCGTAACCTTTTCAAAAATCCTGCCGCCGCGGCTATTAAAGGTTAGAGACACATAGGCTTGATTCATCTGGTCAAATGAGGGCCTGGCATCCTCCACATCTTCGCCACTTAACATTGTGTCGCGTTCAATGGCTAAGAGTTTGCCTTGGGCGCCCTGCCCTTCCCCTTTTTCTTGGTAAGGCAAGGCCACGACCCCTTGGGGTAACACAGTCTGGTTGGGATCAATATCATCACGCACCAAATGAAATTCCAAATGCGCAGTTTGGCCAATAATGGCTACAGCTCTTCTTGGATCTGTGACACCTGGCAGCTGAATTTGGATGCGGTTGCCCTCTTGTTTGCGAATATCAGGTTCCGCTACCCCAAATTGGTCAATGCGGTTGCGGATCGTTTTTAAGGCCTGTTCCAAAGCCATGCTTTCCAAACGCTGGACTTCTACTTGGGAAAACTGGGCTGTATAACGCAGTTGACCATTTTCAGATTTCATTGGCGTGCCAAGCTCTAATTGTGGATAGTACTTGGCAACAAGCGCGTCTAGTTTCTCTTTTGTTTCAGCCCTTGGTAAGATAAATTCTAAGGTAGTGCCACCTACAACACGCGGTCGCAAGACAGCAAAGCGCTCTTCCTGGGCTTGCCTGCGCAAATCTTGGCCTAAAATGGCTAAAGAATTGCTCACCGCTTTGGCGACATCCACGCCAAGTGTCAAATGAATTCCCCCACGTAAATCCAAACCTAAATTGATCCTACTTTGGGGGAGTATACCTTCTAAGATTGCACCCTTACCTAAAAAAGTAGGCAGGGCGTAAATGAAGGCAAGTATCAATACAGATATGGCTATGGCCAAACGCCAACGCAAACCCATTATACACCTTCCCTAATTATTTCTTGGCAAGTTTGTCTGTTTTGTCTGTTTTGTCTGTTTTGTCTGCTTTGCCACCTTTGCCACCTTTGGGCGCATCATTAATGACACCACCAATTGCAGCACGTGACATCCTAAGCTTTGCTTCACCACATTCGAGCAAAATTTCATCCTTATTGATCTCAAGGATCGTACCAAGCAGGCCACTTGAGGTAACAATCTTATCGCCGCGTTTTAAAGCCTCAAGCATTTCCCGATGGGCCTTAGCCCGTTTTTGCTGCGGACGAATGAGTAAAAACCAAAAAATCACAAACATCAAAATAAATGGCATGAAACTAGCCAACATCCCCATACCGCCGCTGGCTTGCGCTCCCGCTTGGGGCGTGCCCATGGCAAATGCAACCGTCGCCAACATGATGATCCTCCAAAAAAAACGAAGAGCTTCAGCGCGTTTGCGCAAAAGCCAAGTCAAGGCCCATATTTACACTGCTCTTGCTTTATGTGCAAGAAAAAACCGTTTATTTTGATTTTTTTAGGCTAAAGATAACCTGATTTGCCAAATAGTCAAGAGGAAAAGCTTGTTTTTACAAATCGCAAAGCAAATTTAGAAAGCTGTTTGGTTAAAGAAGGAGAAGGTTTCTTGTTGTTTGCCACGGCCAGCTGCAGGATTGATCCATTTTAACACCTTTTGGCCCATATCCCAGGCCAAGGATCTGGCAATTAAGCCTGCTGGATCGCCGGGATTCCGCTCGGCAACTGAGAAGAGATAAAAATCATGCACCTGCCTGGCCTCAAGCATGCCGCCCTGGGCCATACTCCATAACAAGACGCCACGCTTGGCATCATAAATCTCAATGGCCAAGGACAAAGAACTGGTACCTCCTGTGCCACCATCAATGTAGTGATCAATATAACCACCCACACACAGTTCTGCACCTTTGCTGCGGGCAATCTGCAGGGCAATATCAGGTCTATAGGGAAAGGCTGTTTCCACAAATTCCAAAGTGTGAAAGCCCCCCAAAGACAGCCACACATGCCACACTTGCCGCGAAAGTTGGTTACTAAAACTTGTAGCATTGCTCATGGCTTGGCGCATCCTGAGTGGCACAAAAACCGCTTTAGGCCTATAGCCACAAGGCCCTGCAGGTTGCACGGCAATCGCTGGGGGTTGCCGGCGCACATGATTGTCTATCTGCACTTGAAAAGGTGTACCAAAATCCCCTGTGACTTCTCGATTAATGTAACTATCATCGGGAGAACGCGAGCAGGCGCAAATCAACACCAAACATACAAGCACCAGCATAAACTTTTGCTGTAACATGAACACCTCCTCAAGACCTACGCTTTGCTGCAGTAACCATTACATCAAATATATATCAGATCTCTAAATCATAACAAGGGCAACCAAACGTTTTAACAGCACTAACAATAACAACATAGGTAGAAAACTACTACATGTTTGTAACCACGTAAGACGCAAAGCTGTTCGCAAACCTATAGCCATGCAAGCTAATGTCCACAACATCCCTGCAAGTGACCCAGCTATAGGTACAATACATAAAAGTGTCGGTGCAGCACTGTAGGCTATGACTTGATAAATAAGCGTAAATTCAGCTGTATCGGGTGCAATAAAGCGCAGCACTACATAAAACAAACCACTCACTATATAGAGATTGACCGCGCCAAAGGCTGTTTGCAATAACAATCTTAAGAGTACATTGCCTTGTGGGGCCAAAAGATTCAGCATATCTTTGATCTGCGGATCTTGGGAACCGAGCATACTCAGCAACACTTGCACCCAACAGTAAGTGGTCACAAATTCAATGACACAAATGATGAGAAAAAAAATCAGCGCTGGATAAAATGGCACTTTGGTTGACAGGGCACCAAAAAAGCGCTGGGGCACAAACATGACACGTAAGCAGGTTTGGTAAAAAGAACTAAACCAGCCAATGCGGCCTGGAGCCCGATCCCAGGGGTTACTGCTCCTGCGCCTAGAAGAATCTCGTGGGGTATAAACTGTAGGTTGCGCAGGTATCTTACGCCTTCTCCCTTCACCTAGATCCTCGCTTGGTCTACTCTTACTTTGGGCACTTTTTTGGGCACCAGGACGGATGACTATGGCGCCCTCAGGCAAGGGATCATCTTTTTTAGGCGGCTCTTTGCTTGTCTCAGGCTGACTCTGTTCAGGCTCATTCTCTTCTGCTTTAGGTTCAAGCTTACCTAACACGCCCTCCGTTGGCGAGAACCGAAAACGACAGCCACATTGCGGACAGGTGGCAATGGCCGTGCGCTTAGGCAACGCAGACTCTTGCATCTCACTTGTAAATTGACAATCGGGACAACAAATTTTCATAAGTAATTAAACTTAAATAAGTTAATTGTGTATGGTCAAACTTAAACCTAGATGCATGAGACAATGAAGCTCATAGCATAACAACTCTTATAATCACAGAAATTAAGATATTCAGTATATATTCTAATGAACTTAATATATTCAATAGTAAGTCTATTGTGCAATATTTTTAGGCAAAATAATTATAGACAACATGATGATCAAAAATTATTACATACAGTAATTAAATCTAGTTACATTAATCACATTTTTACATTAAATTATTTAGATATAAGATTAGCTCTGTAACAGATTCTTTCATTTTAAGAATGCACGTAGTGTATCTTATTGCAATTAATACACATGAACAATCTGCAAGATTGTACAATAGAGAAGTCGCCATACAAAAAATGTCTTATGCGAAATAGTTCACATAAGACATTTTTTTTAACGTCTCAAATGAGACTCACATCTTGCTTGCAATTCGAACTAAAAGCAATATGGATGATCCAACATATTTTTTAACAGGCTCAATCACGCTGCAACAGGGAAGCCTTAGCAATCACTTAAGACTTACTGCGCAATGACGCGGAAATCGTCGCGGCGATTTTGCTGCCACACTGCTTCGCCAGAACCTTGCACTGCAGGATTCTCTTTACCGTAGCTAATGGTTTCCATTTGGGCAGGATTTACACCCAAGGCAGTCAAGAATTCACGCGCAGCTTGGGCCCGGCGCTCACCCAAAGCAAGGTTGTATTCTTGGGTACCACGTTCGTCACAGTTCCCTTCAATACGCACACGAATGCTGGGGAATTTCTTCATCAATTCGGCTTTGTTGGTTAATACGGCTTTACCTTCAGGCAAAATTGCATATCTATCAAAGGCAAAATAGACACGTCCATCAGTGATTTGTTGCACTGCTGCATTTAATTCAGCATTTGCACCACCATCATCATAGACGGGCTCTTCAACTTGCTTCTTTTTGGCGCAACCAAAACCTGCGGCCAAAGCCATAACCAATGTCAGCACCAGGGCAAAACGTTTCATAAAATCTCCTTGGCGCGGCATCCCATTTTCAAATGGGAGATACGCCGTTTCCTTTTGGAATTTGAGCTGTTCTTGCATCTTGACTCAATAAAAATTGAGTCTAGGCATTTCACTCAACCCACACACAACTTTGCCGTATTTTGCAAAGCAATCTGTAGGGAAAACCATCGGGGAGGGTCACCAGCAACTGGCGACTTAAGCCTAGCCACGGCGCCTTTTGCCCGCGACTTGGGCCTTCCCCAAATATTAGCTGCCATCTATAGTTTGTCAAGATAAAAGCAGCTTGCGAACTAATTGCTTTAGCATAGAGTCAGCCTCTTTGCAACACAAAATGCCCAAGTAAAGCATTTATAATAATTCAATTTTATTAGTCCACATAAACTTTGCATATTATCTACAAACACAATTATTACAACATTTTAATTCATTAATATTTTAATATATTGATTGAATAATAACAAGTTATAACTATATATTATGTATAATAATATTATATATTTATATACATAATATATTAATTGCATATTTTATTTGTTAATCAAATCTTATGAGATTATTTTTTATACTTACAACTATGTATTTGACGCGTGCTGCATAAAAATTCAAATACTATACATCTAACACTTTTGATTATTTATAAATTTTACACCAAATATAAAAACTATTTATATTAATAAAATTTTAATTAAATACTATATATTACTAATATGTTGCATTTTATAATACATTCAATTCATTTATTGAAAATTAAATAAATAAGTACCTTAACTTTTCCGCAAATTACACCCTCAAATGGCACGATTTTTGCATAAGAGCTGTTTTTGCAGCATTAGGCACGTTTTTTGCATATGGGCTACTCTCTCCAGCCTAAGATGTGACTCATGCAACATGCTCCAAATCA
>JAFTDU010000004.1 GCA_017454005.1 Desulfovibrionaceae bacterium
AATATTTTACGGAAAAGTAAAGTTGTGGATCTTTCGATCCTATACTATAGAGGCGATGTGGATACGCCTGTAAGAATAAGAATTGCATAAATTACACTTCTTATGAAGCCACACCCCTTTATGGGGTGCGGTAGTTCACAAAGATAAGCAGGAAGAGTAAGCTTTTAAAATTGAAATTAAAAATAATATTAATGGTAAGATTTGTATTTATTTTATCGTATCTTGTATATACAGGCTAATTTATTTTGTCATGCATTATTTTGCATGTATGTTTTAGCGTTAATTGTTAATTTTTAATCTTTAAAATTAAACAAAAGGCTTTAGATTGTGCTTGGGGCAAGAAATCATCGCCTAGTTTGTTGATGGATAGGTTGAGAGTAACAATCTTTCTATGTTAAAGACTATTTTATCTATCTATCTATATTAGGAGATTTTAGATGAAAATTCGCACAGATTTTGTGACCAATTCTAGTAGCAGCAGTTTTATCATCGCACGCAAACCAACAGAAAAGCAAGATAAAGTGATGGTCGAATTTGCTGAACAGATGCTTTTGGGTGAAGATACTACTTTATTGCTTCCAGGTAGTACGAAGGAGGAAGTAACCAAAGCCCTAGATTATTTGGATGACGAGTATCATGATAAAGTGTTAAAACTTCTTAAAGATGGTTTCCAAGTGAGTATTGGTACCGTTTCATTTGAGCCTGGTATGGAGGCTGTACCTTATCAAGAACTCTGGGAGAGGCTAGAACGGGCTGACAAGAAGAATTTCATTCCTATCGACTGCGATCTAAACTATTGATTTGAGTTTAGTCTATCAGTATATTGACTGTAACTTAAGCAATCAGCCTGCATGGTTTGCACGGAAATCTATGTTTACAGATACTAAAAGATAGGGTAGTTTTATAGGAATTTGGATGCATTCTTGTTTACGCAGGAAACTTTTAGCCTTAGGCGTTAAGTACGTCACAGGATTGTCATGCGCATTCGCCGAGAAAAAGATTTTATTTCCATCTTTGATGAGAAGACAGGGCACTATGTCCGTAGTGGTATCATTAAAGACGGTAAGGACACTGGAGTTGATCCATTCATGAGCTCTTTTCCAGAGCTTTTGGATGTAGGTATCATGGGGCATTGTAAGCATGGCCAGAGTGGTCGCTGCTTAAAGTCTGGAGTTGAATGCTATCAAGATGGGTTGCATTCAAATGCCAACAACATGACCTTGGCTAATTTTGAATTAATTGCTAGCCAATGTGCAGGCAAGACTTTCCAGTTTGCTTTGGGCGGCTGTGGTGATCCGGATCAACATGAACATTTCGCCGAGATCTTGGAAATTTGTCGCCAAAATAAGATTGTGCCGAATTTTACCACTTCAGGATTTGGCTTAACTTCTGATTTGGCCAAACTTTGCGCCCAATACTGTGGAGCTGTGGCTGTTAGCTGGTATAGAAGTAGCTATACACTTTCGGCTATTGATATGCTTTTGCAAGCAAATGTTAAAACAAACATTCACTATGTCTTGAACAATCAAACCATAGCCGAAGCTATGGTGCGGTTGAAGGAAAAAAGCTTTCCTGCAGGCATCAATGCCATAGTCTTTTTACTGCATAAACCTGTGGGGCTTGGTTCAGCCGCCAAAATGATTTCTAAGGATAATGCCGAATTTTGGGAATTGATGGACTATATTGGTCATGAATCTAATTCTTACAAGATAGGTTTTGATTCTTGTACTATTCCGGCTATTTTGCAAAATCCTGGCACGATCAGTTTGGAAAGCCTAGATACCTGTGAAGGTGCCCGCTGGTCGGCCTATGTCACGAGCGACTGTAAGCTTTTGCCCTGCAGTTTTGACAATCAAAGGCTGCGTTGGGCTGTTGATCTGCGGAAAATGAGCATAGCCCAAGCTTGGTTTAGCCCAGAGTTTGAAGATTTTCGCAATCATATGCGCAATGCCTGCCCCAATTGCTCAAAACGTGTCTATTGTTTGGGGGGATGCCCCATCTGCCCTGAAATTGTTCTCTGTGGTCAAAAGGAGAACGCTGCTTTGACGGAAGCAGTTTAAAACACTTTCTAACAAAACCGGCAAGATTTCTTGCTCCAACCACAATCTAAAGCCTTAAGATTGGTTTAGTAGTGTTAGAGTTGTTTTTTGGGACAGATTAATAATCCCCCCAAATCTGGAAGAATTCAAATTGTTCAAATGCAATAGAATAAGCTAAAACTCATTAAAATATATACAAAAATATGAACAAAAGTCTCTTCTAAAAGAAGAGGCTTTTGTTTTCTGGTTTGTATGTTAGTTTGTTTGTTAGCAGGTTTGTTTTCTATTTATTTTAATTCATAATTCATAATTACTAATTTCTAATTCATATTTTATATTTCATGGTTTGTATAATACTTTAGTTTTTAACTCTCTAAAATATGGCTTGTACATTTTATAGTTATTAGTTATTAGCTATTAGCTATTTATATTTTTTTTGTTTTATCAATATCAAATATTTGTTAAAAAGTTTACTCACGGATATGTTCTATAAAGTAAAAACAAGAAAATATAAACTGTATAAAAATAGATTAATATATTAATCTACAAATTGATAAATTGTCTTTACTCAGATATAGCAGCTTATCAAAACAAGTGTTGTATTTATTTAATATTAAGCTAATAATTATAGCTTTGTAAATTTCTCTCAGTTTCAAAAAACAATACAATCAAATATAATCCAATCTAACCAAATCAGAGCAAATTTAAGCAACTATAATCTACTCTAATCCAGTGTACCTAATTTAATAATATCTAATTCGCTTAATCTAATCTAATTCAGGCAAATTTTATTTGTTTGGTACAATCGTATCAAAAGCAACTAATAATGATTATAAAAAATAATCCCAGTTTTTTTAAGCAATAGCTGCATCGGTAAATTCTTTGAGTGCAGTTAAGGTTTGTGTGGCTTCATCTTTGGGTACGATATTGATGGCAAAGCCTGCATGAACAATGACATAGTCACCAACTTTTGCTTCTTCTGGGAGAAGCGTAAGAGATGCAGTTAAAAAAGTATTGCTATTGCCAACTTTTACTTTAGCCATCTCGCCTGGCAATAATTCCGTAATTTGTGTAGGTATGGCTAGACACATATTAAGACTCCAAATATTAAAGAAGGGGAGAGTTTTATGAACTCTCCCCTTCTTGCTTGCAGAATTTTAGCAAAAGCGTTGTAAGATCTAGCTTAGTGTGTAAGACCAAATATTACAAGGGGCTTGATCTAAAACGCAAAAGTAAATAGAACCAGGAAGCTTAGGCGTACAAATTATTTGGAAGCATTAGTTTTGTCTTTATTGTAAGGATACAAAACTGTATTCCAATAGAACACATAGAACGGAAGCGTAAAGAACATCATAAGGTAAGCTAAGCTTTTGGTAAACAGAAAGTAATCATAGAAGATATTAAATTCCATAAATCCCCCAGAGGTCTAGTGATGCGCTTCCTTGAAGTTCGGATGTTCATAGAGAATCGGCATATGATAGACGATGAAGCGGTAGGCTGTCACGATCATTGTCACCACAAAGACTGAGATCATAATTTCCCAGATGCTCGGGAAATAGCGCTCAGCTGAGGGCAATTGATAGTTGAAGGCGACCATGCAGATGTTAAAGCGGTTAAACACAATGCCCGCTACAGCATTCATGGAGGCGTATTGACAGAGTTTGACATTGCCGTCTCTAGATCCCTTAGCATAGAGCAGTGCTGGTAAGAGCACAAAGCCGAACATTTCCAAAAGCCACCAGGCACCGTAGCCTGTCATCAGATACTGCATATTGTTTTGCACAAGCATATCGATGAACTTCAGCATGAAGTAGGCCATGAGGATAAAGGAGGCAGCCTTGGCGAAGCTTAGGATAACGTTGTCGCTTTCACGCAAGTGGGTGGCATCCATATACTGATGCACGCCTTTATGAGCGAAGAAGCCTTCCAAGATAACCATGGATGCACCGGCGGCCATGGAGCTCACAAAGAAGAACATGGGGATAAAGGGCGAATACCAGAGTGGATGAAGTTTGCCAGGGCAAATCAAGTAAAGCGATCCTAAGGATGACTGGTGTAAGGTTGAAAGGGTTACACCAAAGATCGTCAAGAGGATATTGATCTTGTTAACAAAGGTCCGCCACTTAAGGACGATGGGGAAGCGGCTGGCTAGCCATTCACATGGAGCCACCGAGAATTCCACAAATAAGACTGTCAAATAGGTGGCCACGCACAAGCCCACTTCAAAGAGAACTGAGGTTGCGCCTGGGAAGAAGAACATATAGGGCAGACGTAATGGGTGACCTAAGTCATAGAGTAGGGCCACAACCACAAAGAGATAGCCTAAGAAGGCGGTGAGAACCGCAGGTCTAGCTGCTGAGTGGAAATGTTTCATGCCCATGACGTAACAGGCCACAGTGGTAAAGTAACCACCTGCTGCCAAACACACGCCACAGAGTAGATCGAAACCGATCCACATACCCCAAGGTTGATTGTCATCAAGATTGGCAACAGAACCAATGCCTTGAGTGAAGCGGATAATAGTAATGACAAGGCCGACTGCTAGGATGATCCAGGTGATGATGTTGCCTAGCGTGGGTTTAAGTAGCGGCCCCATATTGAACATTTTTTCCCTAGTGGGAATGACAATGCTGTGATTTTCCATATTAGGCATCCTCCCCATGCTTGGCAGCCGTCTCCCGAGCTTTGAGGGCTTCAGCCATAGCCTGGCGGCAGCGGTCAGCAGCACCTTCGCCTTCGGTTTCTTGGATCTTACGCACAGCTGCATCCACGGCGAAAGCGACATCATCTCTGGCTTCACGCACTGTCTTATCTAAGACTTCTTGTTGCATGGCTTCTCTGCGTTTGGTCATGGCGTAGGCGCCACCAAAGAGCACAGGCCAGAAGGCAACGATCATGGGCACAGCGCCCAAAGCACCATAGGTTAACTCACCCATAGGCTGGTTGCCGAGATGTGTATCTAAACCTAGTTGTTTAAATTCGGGGCCAGCTAAAATCGGATTGTCTGGAGGAATTGGGGCGCCATTTTTGTTAGCAGGAGCTAGAACCATCCAGGCTGTGCCGCCCGCATCGTGCTCACCATAGACGTAATCCAGATATTTGCCAGGATTTTCATTGATTCTGGCATGAGCAACCTTGATAAGATCTGTTCTGCGGCCAAAGGTTAAGGCTTCCATGGGGCAAGCTTCAACGCAGCCTGGCAGTTCATTACGATCAAGGCGTGGTTTACAGAAGGTGCATTTTTTGACTAGCGGATCCCAAGCCAAATTGTATTCGAAGCCTGGGGCATAGAATGGGCAGGCGATCATGCAATAACGGCAACCCACACATTGGGTGCCATCATAGGTCACGCTGCCATCAGGTTGTTTTTGGAAACATTTGGCAAAACAGGCCGAGGCACAGGCCGGATCTTGACAGTGGAAGCACTGCAATTTCCTATAAACTGGTTTGCCATTCATTTCATATTTATTGACGACGGTCCAATTGGTGGCCGAAGTGCGACGTTTGGTGTTACAGACAGAAAGGTCGCTGAAGGGCTTATCAGGTTTGGGTAAGTCGTTAACCTTATTGCACGCTTCTTCACACCGTCTGCAGCCTACACATCTTGTTGTATCGTGAAGAACACCATAGCTATCGGGATAATACGGGAAGACATGGCCAGCATTAGCCTCTGTGGGCGCTGCTGCTTGAGCTAGGGTTGAAGCGACACCTGCACTGCCAAGAAGAGTTAGGAATTTTCTGCGATTCATTTCTACTCTCCCTTCTCCGCGACGCGAAGCTTATGGCATCCTATGCAATCTTGCTTTTTAGGACGCTTGACTTGCATACCATCATGGCAACCCATGCACTGTAAGTGGTAGGCAGCCTTCAGCGTAGGACGACCGGGATGTTCTTTATCAATGGTTGCTCTATGGCAGCTTGCGCACTTAGGCGGATTGGTCGTTGCTGGGCTGTGATGGTGACATGTCTGGCAAAGAATTTCAGGAGTAGAGTGGAAAGCTTTTGCTAAGACGCTGTCTTTAATTTTACGTTCAACTGAGACAATGTGTCTGGCATGGTTGAAGTAGTTGGGGCCGTACTTGTCAACCAAAGAATCGATGACTACGCGATAGTTCATCTTGGTGGGATCGGTATATTTGACCGGCTTCTTCTGGGCTGTAGCAGCTTCGGCCAAGGCTTGGCTCACTTCAGGATCAAGCTTACCGGCTGCACCCTTAGCAAATTGCTCTTTGGTCAAATTCGGAATATCTGTATGGCAGACTGCACACCATTTATCATTATGGGTAGGTTTAACAATAGAATGGCAACCTGCGCATTCTTTCCGCTGCGAATAGAGTTTTTCATGACAGCTGACGCAGCTTTGGGGAGTGCGACCATTTTTGTTCGGGCGAATATCGGTAGCATGCATGGCGCGATCTAGAGTCACAAAATTTCCTTCGCGGCTGCCTTCAACTGTGTGACATGTTGTGCATGGAACGGGATCGCCCGTATGGTGACAGGATTCACATTCCTGTACTTTGGCCTCATGAATTTTGTGGTTGAAAACCACCGGTTTCATGCCCTGAGCCCCAGGATTGGGCTTTTCACTGACAGGAAAAAGCACTTGCATAGGGAGGGCACCACTGTCGATATGTTCCGGAGCCTTAGCCGCCATGGTGCCTTCAGGTCCCCGGAACAACAGACAGGCTGCGCCAGCTATTGCAAATGCTGTCAGCAGAAGCAGTTTTGTGCGGTTCCTCATAGATTTGTCCTTATTTACAGACATTCACCAAAAAATTACCTCCGGAGCACTTTACTCCCGGAAGTTTCATTTGCACATTTGGTTTTGCAGAGACTCCGCGCTGCAAATTGTCGTTAGATTGCTAAGAGGTCAATCTGCCTTAAGCCTCAAAGCCAAATAGAACGGCAATTTGCTTTGCCAATTCTAGAAGAGCCCTTGAAGGACAAGGTCTGACGTGGTGCCTCTCGTGGCTTGCGCGACAGAGTAGTTTAGACAAAACGTTTGGTTTAATTTATCGCGCCTCTATCTTTACGTCAAGCAATGCTCGAACTTGCAAGGTGAATTAAGGCAGTTACGACGTTGTTTTTCCTGGTTTTGCTTAAAATCATCTTTAGGCTTGGCCGTCTAAATTTTGCCAGTTTACGGGCAGATAAAAAATTGCCCGTCTTGGACGGAAAAGAGAAAAAATCATTTAGCTTATGCAGAGCTTGGTGATTGCTAGGAAAATCTTTTTAGGTAATCAGATTTTACGGATAAAGCTAGAGATTATATGATTTGATGGCCACCAGAAGAGTGTTTTAAATTAACTTCTTTGGCAAAGGTGATGTGTCAACAATATACCCCAAAAAATAAACAGTAGTATAAACGATCTTTGGCTTATCACCCAAACAAAGAATAAGGAGAAAATGTTTTTTACTCTCTCATACGCATAATCATAAAAGATAATTTAATTGTTATATAATTAGCCATATGTTTAAAACAATAAAAGCGGTATTTTGATATAATAAACATTAAGCAAACATTCTAAATTATAAAGTATCAAGTTTGCCAATAACTATAATACAAACATATAAAAATATAACAAATGGTAATAAAGCCTCGTACGACTGAAAAAATAATACCAATAAATTGTTCTAACAGATAGTTCATAAATATATATTAAATTACTATCTGTTACTAAAAGATATATATTTTAAGATTAAATATAGAAAAGTGTTAATTGTATGCCTTACACAGTCAACGCATCTTACATCGATTAATCAGAATATTTTTCTTCATTGTAGTCTATGTAGTTATAAATATAGTATAAGTATGTTATAAGCACATTATAAATTATTATAAATTTCTACAATTTGTTGTGTTCCATAGGTTATTTGTTTGATTATTGTCGATCATAAATCATAAAGTTTAAGATAAAATAGATTTCTTTCTGTCTGTCAAAAATAAAAGTTTTTAGCGCACATTTTCATATTACACTGC
>JAFTDU010000035.1 GCA_017454005.1 Desulfovibrionaceae bacterium
AGTCTTTTTCTGTGCCTGCTTTTTAGCAGGCACGAGTCTATGCTTGCAGCCCACGCAACCTACTAAGCGATGTAGGTTATTTTTTTTAAGGAGGAAAGGTCGTTGGCAAAAAATCAGGCTCTGCATCAGTGGAAAATTGAAGATTCCATTGAGCTCTACGGCATTCATAACTGGGGGGCTGGCTTTTTTGATGTGGCCAACAATGGCGAGGTGGTCTTCTTGCCCAGTGGCAAAGACGGTCCCACCATTTCGCTGCTTGAAATTATTGCTGGGCTACAGGAGCGTGGCTATGATATGCCTGTGTTGTTGCGCATTGAAAATATCTTAGCTTCACGCATCGCTGCTATTCACCAATCCTTTCGCAAAGCCATCAAAAATTTAGGCTATCAAGGTGAATATCGCGGTGTTTTTCCTGTCAAAGTCAATCAACAGCAACAGGTAGTCGAAAAAATTGTGCAGGCTGGCATGCCCTACCACCATGGCCTTGAAGTGGGTTCCAAAGGCGAATTGTTAGCAGCGCTCTCTTTAATCCGCGACCGTGAAGCATGTCTTGTCTGCAATGGCTATAAAGATGAAGAATTCTTTAATTTAGGGCTGCAGGCGCAGCGCTTAGGCTTTAATGTTTTTTTTGTGCTGGAGCTACCTGGTGAATTAGCAGTCTTGCTCAAGTTAAGTCAGCGTCTAGGTGTACGCCCGCAAATTGGAGTACGCTCTAAGTTGGCTGCCAAAGCTACAGGGCACTGGACCGATTCTGGCGGCGAACGTTCTAGTTTTGGACTCTCGATCTCCGAAATAGTCGATGTTGTTGATACATTAAAAGCCAACAACATGCTTGATTGTCTGCGCCTCTTACACTACCACTTGGGCTCACAAATTTCGAATATCCGTGATATCCGCACAGGTGTCATGGAAGGCACGCGCATGTATCAGGGCTTAGTGCAGGAAGGCGCTGCCATGGGCTTTCTCAATTTAGGTGGTGGCTTAGCTGTCGATTATGATGGCTCCCACACCAACTATATTACTTCCCGCAACTATACTCTGGATGAATATTGTACTGATGTGGTCGAAGCAATTATGACCATTTTAGATGAGCAAAATATTGCTCATCCCCATATCATCACAGAATCTGGCCGTGCTACAGTTGCCTACTATTCAATCCTTCTCTTCAATATTTTAGACACAAGTGTGGTTGAAGAGACGCCTGTGCCAGAAGAATTACCAGAAAATACACCTGAGGCTGTACGCAATCTGCATGAAGCCTATGCTGCCTTGAACATTCGGAATCTGCAAGAATGCTATAATGACGCCATTTACTACCATGATGAGGTGCGCAAATTATTTTCTACAGGTCAAATTAACTTACGCACCCGTAATTTAGGTGAACGCATCTTTTGGGCTTTGCTTATGCGCATTGCCAGGGAAAAGGCGCATTTAAAAAATGTACCCCGCGATTTTGAAGATATAGATGTTATTTTAGCTGACATCTATTACGGCAATTTTAGTGTGTTTCAATCCCTACCTGATGCTTGGGCCATCGATCAACTCTTTCCTGTTATTCCAATTCATCGCTTACAAGAATTTCCTTCAAGACAAGGCATTATTTCTGATATCACCTGTGACTCTGATGGCCGCATCGATCATTTTATTGATCCCAAAGGGCGTAAAGCAACATTGGATCTACATCCTTTGAAAAAAGGGGAAGAATATTACCTAGGTGTGTTCTTGGTTGGCGCCTATCAAGAGACCTTAGGTGATTTACATAACTTGATGGGTGATACCAATGTGGTGGCCATCCGTGCCGATGATGATGGCGGCTACCAATATGTGCGCGAAATTCGTGGTGATTCGGTCGCCGATATTTTGACCTATGTGGAATATGAACCACGTAGAATTCTTGAAGATTTACGCACAACAGCAGAGTTGGCTGTGCGTGAAGGGCGTATTTCAGCAAGCGAACGTTATTCAATTATGCAAGCATTTGAAGATGGTTTGCGCGGCTATACATATTTTGAACGTTAATTCAGTGAACATATATAATCATAGAAAATACATTCATAGACATTTTGCTTTTTCTTAAATGATCAAAAAACATAAGGACTGCAATATTGCCTTGCAGTCCTTATGTTTTTTTGTTTCTCAAGGTTACTTGATCAATATTCTATTTGATATATTACAAACATTATGCCTTAAGAAGATACACTTTTTTTGCTTGCTGCAAGATGTGTTTACTTATAAGAATAAAACTTGTGCCAGTTATTGCTGCGCTGCCTGTGCTTGATCTTTGGTCCAATAGGATGTGCAAGGAATTTTGCGTAAATCACAACGATCAGCATATTTCTTTGCAATATCTCTTACTTCAAGCAAGAGGCCTGTTTCAAGGGTCGTAGGTTTGAGACCTAGATCAAGAAAGCACTTATTTTCGACATGCAGTTCATTTTCAGCATCTTCTTTACGTGGATTTGAAAGATGAGAAATTGTTGCTCCTGTCAATTTACTCACAAGTTGTGCCAAATCGCGTACGCGCAAAGTCTCAGTCATTTGGTTAAAGATTTTTACGCGCTCACCTTTTTTCGGAGGATTCTCCAAAGCAATTTCAATACAGCGTACCGTATCACGAATGTGAATAAAGGCACGTGTTTGACCACCTGTGCCATGCACTGTCAACGGATAGCCTACAGCAGCTTGCATTAAGAATCGGTTAAGTACTGTGCCGTAATCACCATCATAGTCGAACCGATTAACAAGGCGTGGATCGGCTAGGGTGTCAGGAGTATTGGTTCCCCAGACCACCCCTTGATGTAAATCTGTTATGCGTACGCCATCATTCTTATTATAATATTGAAACATTAAGGCATCTTGTGTTTTGGTCATGTGATAGATACTACCGGGATTTGCAGGATAAAGTATCTCGCGCTCAATAGTTTGCTCTTCTTGACCAGGAATTAACACCTTGAGATAGCCTTCAGGAATCTTCATGCCAACTGTGCCATAACCATAGACACCCATTGTACCTAAATGTGCTAAATGAATATCTCTACCAGATTCCACAATGGCACAGAGAACATTGTTGGTAGCATTAATATTATTATTGACAGTGTAACGCTTAGTAGTTGCACTTTTCATGGAATAGGGCGCTGCCCGCTGCTCAGCAAAATGCACAATAGCATCAATTTTTTCAGCTATTAGCAGTTGCAAAAGTTCCCTATATTGCGTAGCAACATCTAAATTGTAGTACCGAATCTCTTTGCCACTTATTTCACGCCAGGTGCTAATCCTTGTATGAATTGGCATTATTGGAGTAAGTGATTCAACTTCTAACTCTATATCAATTTTCCGTCTAGAAAGATTATCAACAATAATTACATTATGTCCTAGATTGGAAAGATGTAAAGAGGTCGGCCACCCACAAAAACCATCACCGCCAAGAATAAGGATGTTCATAGTACTTTTTTAAAGGTTAATTTCTAATAAGGAAGTGTCGAAAGTTAAAATTATTTAGTAAAAGTTCTAATATGCACTAGAAGTTTTACTTAACGTATAACTATGCATATGATAAAAATATATTTTTAAGCTTAATATCAGGTATAGTGTATGAATTTAAATTGTGATCTACTTGAGAACATAGATTGTTAGCTAATCTTTAATTATATTCTAAAATCTTTTCTAGGCCATATTTTTGCGCTACAAGTCCACATTTTTGATAAAAAGCTAAAGCTCCTGGATTACAGGCCCATACATTGAGTGTGATATTATAACA
Source organism: Desulfovibrionaceae bacterium (assembly GCA_017454005.1). Taxonomy (GTDB): domain Bacteria; phylum Desulfobacterota; class Desulfovibrionia; order Desulfovibrionales; family Desulfovibrionaceae; genus Desulfovibrio. The sequence continues at coordinate 3,758 of JAFTDU010000035.1, forward strand.
ATTAATCTCTTTAGCAAATTGACACACGGCAGTGTACAGATGTTTCCCAACTGATTGCTTGCGGGCATTAGCATCAACACAGATATCATCAATATAGAGGGTTTTAATATCTGTCAGAAGACGCTCACCTTTATGCTCAATAATTTGGCAAAAAGCATGTCCGACCACATTCCCCAAGTCATCTTCGGCCACAAAGATTGGAAAATGCTCTTGACGTAACAATGTTTGCAAATCACTATCAGAATATTTCGTTGTAAGTTTAAAAAGATCCGGGCGTCCTTCATGATGCACACGATTAACTTGCACAAGGAGAGCTTGGAGGGCAGGGATATCTTTTTCGTGTGCTCTGCGGACTTCTATAGAACGAATTGAGTGCTTTTCATTTTGCATAATTATCCTTACACCAAATGGCAACGCACACGTACGCCTGGGGCTACAGTGCGCAAGAGAGGTGTTTCTATATGGCAAATATCTTGGGCTTTTGGACAGCGCGGATGAAAAAAGCATCCTTTAGGCAGATGCAGAGGACTTGGTAGTTCCCCTTGCAAGACTTGCATATGCTTGCTTACCTCACCAGGTCTTGCTGCAAGTAAAGCCTGCGTATAAGGATGTCTTGCAGAACTAAAGAGATCTTCTTTGGAAGCTTCTTCAACTAATTGTCCCAAATACATCACTAAAATACGCTGACACATGAAGCCAACCACATTCAAATCATGAGAAATAAAAAGATATGCTGGAGAAAATTGCTCTTGCATCTCGCAGAGCAAATTTAACACTTGTGCTTGTACCGAGGCATCTAGGGCTGATACAGGTTCATCGCAAATGATTACATCAGGCTTGGTAATTAAAGCGCGTGCAACAGCAAGACGTTGGCGTTGACCGCCTGAGAACTCATGGGGATAACGCCCTTCTGCTCCAGCAAGGCCAATTAATTTAAGCATGTGTTGCGCTTTGGCGCGTCGCTCTTTAAGGGGAATACCACGATGTATCAAGGGTTCTGCAACCGATGCACCCACTGTTAGACGAGGATTCAAGGACGAAAAAGGATCCTGAAAGACCATTTGAATGCGGCCAGCAGCCCAGCTTTTTGGTCCAGCACTTGGCAGCTCTTGATCTAGAAAATGTATAGTGCCATGGGTCGGCAGAAGTAAGCCACAAGCTAAGCGTCCCAGGGTAGATTTGCCACACCCTGATTCGCCAACAAGACCCAAGCATTCTCCTTGATTTAGATGAAAACTTACATCATTTACAGCTGTAAGATTTTTCCTCTCGGCAAAAAAAGCCCCTTTTACAACAAACTTTTTAGTCACATGCGTTAAACGCAATATAGTCGTGTCTTGTTGCGTAGAGTTCTCTGGTTTTAACATGGATCAAATCTCGCTAGAATCGCTTGCAAATTCACTGCGCATAATTCTAGTAAACAAAATTAATAATTTATCTAGAAAAAAATTAAAAGCAGTTTTCCAACAAAGTCGTCGCAGCACAGATCACTATTGTAGAACATTCTAAAAAATCTTTATGGGATTTTTTTATTTACCTTTGAAAATCTAGAAACACTTATTTAAGGTACAGCCACAGGCTCAACACCCGCTTGGGCAAAGGTTGCAAGATCGTTAAAGAGCGCTGCAGCACACCGCACAAGAGGATAAGCAAGAGCTGCGCCAGTTCCTTCCCCTAAGCGTAAGCCCAAATGCAACAAAGGTTCTTCCCCTAAAAATGACACGATTTTTGCATAGCCTGGTTCAGCCGAGACATGTGTTAAAATAGCGTAGTCACGCACTGTGGGTGCGATCACACAGGCTGCAACATAGGCGGAGGTGGCAATAAAACCATCTATTAGAACAGGCAACCCTTCAGCTGCTGCACCTAAAACAATGCCACACATCTCAACGATTTCAAAACCACCTAATGCAGCTAATACATCGAGACAATCACCCTCTTGCAAAATTTCTGCATGCAATTTTAACGCTTGTTCAATGACAAAAATCTTATGGAGCAATTGTTCTTTATTTAACCCTGTGCCAGGACCAGTAATGAGAGCAGGCGCAAAATCCAAATAAGCTGCAAAAAGGGCAGTCGCTGAGGTCGTATTGCCAATTCCCATCTCACCAATGGCTATACACTGACAGCCATCAAAAGCTGCGTCACGTGCTAACTGAACTCCATACCTTAGCCCTTGCAAAACTTGGGCACGATTCATGGCCTGGCCTGTGCTTAGATCTTTTGTGCCTTCACCAAGACGTCTTGACACTAATAGGGGGTGAGCCGCAAACTCGCCACCAACACAACCGGCATCAACTAAACACAAGGTTAAGCCGCATTCACGGCTCAAAACATTAATGCCGCCACCCCCTCGCAAAAAATTATTGACCATTTGGCGTGTGACTTCTTGGGGATAGCGCGAAACACCTTGTCTTGCTACACCATGATCTGCGGCCACCGTATAGATTAGGGCTGGAGTCACAGCTAGAGGCGTTTTACCAGCAGCAATGGCATAAATGTGCTTGGCCAAATCTTCGAGCCGCCCAAGACTGCCTATGGGTTTAGTTAAATTATCCAAATGCTTAGTAGCGGC
>JAFTDU010000036.1 GCA_017454005.1 Desulfovibrionaceae bacterium
CATACCAAGCTATGGAGGCATTGCTCCATAATCTGTGTACCATGCAAAGTCGTGCAGGGTCTCAAACGCCATTTAGTAGTTTAAACTATGGTACAGACACTTCATGGCAAGGCCGTATGGTCGTTAAGCAATTATTGTTAGCTACACAAGCAGGATTAGGTAGTGGTGAGACTCCCATTTTTCCTGTACAAATTTTCAAGGTTAAAGAGGGCATTAATTACAATCCTGAAGATCCAAGTTATGACTTATTTAAGTTGGCCATTGCAACATCTGCTAAGCGGTTGTTCCCAAATTTTAGCTTTTTAGATGCGCCGTTTAATAAGCAATACTACAAAGCTGGCGATTACAATAGTGAAGTAGCCTACATGGGATGTAGGACACGTGTAATAGGCAATGTTTATGATCCAACACAAGAAGTAACTTGTGGGCGTGGCAACATCAGCTTTACATCTATCAACTTACCACGAATAGCTATTGAGTCTCAAAGGAATGTGGACACATTCTATCCACTGTTGGATCAATACTTTGACCTTGTAGTTGAGCAATTAAATCATAGGTTAAAAATTCAGGGTAGACTCAAGGTCAAAAATTTTCCATTTATGATGGGTGAGCATGAATGGCTGGATAGTGAAAAATTGACTTGGGATGATAGTGTGCATGAGGTTATTAAGCATGGTACATTGTCAATTGGTTTTGTAGGTCTTGCTGAATGTCTTAAGGTGCTTACAGGCTGTCATCATGGTGAGAGTGAATTATCACAGAAGATAGGTTTAGAAATTGTATCACATCTACGTAACTTATGTGATATACAATCTGGCCATGATTTACTGAACTACACCTTGCTTGCTACACCAGCAGAGAGTCTTGCAGGACGTTTTTTGCGACTTGATCGTGAGAAGTATGGTATCATTCCAGAAGTTACAGATAGGGAGTATTATACTAATTCGTTCCATGTTCCTGTGTACTACAAGATTCGTGCAGACAAAAAAATTGATATTGAAGCACCGTACCATGCTTTTACTAATGCTGGTCACATTACATATGTGGAATTAGATGGTGATGTAAGTAAGAATCTGCAAGCTTTTGAACGTATTATTCGCCATATGCATGATAGAGGCGTTGGCTATGGTTCAGTCAATCATCCTGTGGATCGTGATCCAATATGTGGTTATACTGGCATTATTGGAGATGTCTGCCCCAGATGTGGTAGGCATGAAGGTGAAGCCTTGAGTCAAGAACAAATTATTGAATTAGCTAATAAATACCATGATGTGCCTAGGAGCACGCTTGCTATAATAGGAAGATAGTTGTGAGTTTAATACTTGGAAATTATAAACAGGCTGATGGTGTAGGTACAGACTACCATGGCTGCACATTAGAAAGATCTCCTGAAGATATTGGCACCATCGTTGGATACATGGCACAAGATAAAGTGTACAGACATTTTCTTGTGCTTAATGCAGAGTATTGGCCTACTACCTTGTTAGTTGCATATAAAACAGGGTTTTATAATAGCAAAGCTACTGCAAAAAATGTAGGTTCAGAAGTTATCGCCGACAAACGATATGCTGGGAATGTTAAAATATCAAGTGCAGTTACTACAGAGACATTGCAATCAAATTTGTGTGTATCAAGATATCTTAATCCTAAATTTATGATTGCTAATTCATTATTAAGCATTAATACAACCATTATTAATAATTCAGTCCCATTAAAATATTGCTACAATTTAGATGTCGCAGGACATGGTACTAAATACGCTACTATACCTAATTGGCTACAGGCTGCTAACATCTGGCTTATTTGGGATGAATTAATTAAACTTGATCCTACATATACAGAGTGGTTAAATAAACAAAAGATTCAAACAAATACAGCTTATAAATCGTATAGAACGTTAAATGCTGCATTAATGAGTTGTGATCAAGATACAATAAAAGAGTGTGCGCATATCGATAATGATGGCAAAGTAGATACATCTGGTGGTTCTTTTTTAGTTATCCCTATCCATGAGTTAGACTAGTTCAAAGGATAATTATGTTTGTACAAGTGTTAAACCAAAGTGATCCGCAATGGGCAACATTTGGTAATTGGTTAAGTTATCACAATATTATGCATGAAGATTTTGATCTTGATGCATTAGATGAGATTTATTGGGAAAATCACCAGGCCATTGAACGTATCAGTAAAACATGTGGTCATGGCGATGGTGGCCATGATAAGTTTTTACGCATGTTGACAATTCAATGTTTTATTAATGCACCACAATATTGGTGGATGCAGTTTGATACATACAAAGTTGCTACAGTGAGTGTATCAGAAAGCAAGATGCATACACTTGGAATGCGAAAAATTACATATGACAACTTTGAATATACACAAGAATATCTTGGTAGTAATCGCAAAAAAAATGAGGAAACTACTGGTGTACCACAGTGTTGTTTAGAAATAATGCAGTACTTGCAAAAAACAATGTATAATGAGAAAGACAAGGATAAATGTAAACGAACTTTTTCTTGCTTGCTCAACATGTTACCTATGGGTTTTTTACAATCAAGAGTTGTGCAATTCAATTGTGCTACACTAAAAAACATGTGGGAAAAACGTAGACACCATAAGTTAAAACAATGGCATATTTTTTTGGATACAGTGATTAATGAATGTCCAGAATTTGTAAAATACTTTTTACCAGAGACTAACTAATGAAAGTTATTATTAATAATGCAGCATTGTTACCTATTATTAAGAAGGCAGCTACAATTTTAAATGAAAAGAGTATGCGTGAAAACTTACTGTGTTTCACTGCGTCTAATCATCTTGATATTTATGCACAAGGTATCATTGGATTAAGTTATGAAGCCATAATTTATAGTTTACCAGATGATCCTGGTGTTGTTGTTGTGCCTGGTACGATGTTTTACAAACTTATTAAAACATTTAAACCTGAAGCACAAACACTGCTAGAATTAAAAGGCGATAAATTAGTTGTAAAATGTGGCACATCCTCAATCAAACTACCAACGATTAATCCAATGCACATTGAAGATGGTAGAGCAAAGAAAACTGACACAGACGAACTAACGCCACAATTTGTTGTAAATACTAAACAGTTTAGCAAAGCTATTAAACGTGTGAAATACGCCATTGGTCAAGAGAGTTCTTTAGATGGGTTAAACTATTTATGTTTACAAGAAAATCCTAACTCTGGGCCATCTATAACCCTAAAAGGTCTTAATGGTCATATTTTCATGCAAGATAATGTGGCTTACAGTGAAGGTACACCAGAGAAAGAGATAAATTATTTAATTCATCGTGACAAAATTGATGTGATTACCAAAATAATGAATTCAGAAGAAACTAGTTTATATTTCAACGATAAAATGTTATATGTTTGTGGTGATGATGATAGCTTAATTATGACACGTGCTTTTTATGAATTCCCGCCAACAGATAATTTCTTGAGTAAATTTAATGAAACTTCAAGTGAATGTAAGTTTAAAAAGCAAGATATGCTTGATAGTTTAAAACGTATCCAACTTCTTGCAACAGATGTGGAAAATACGGTAAAATTAAGTTTTACTAAAAATCATATTCAAGCGTCTATTGTTACAGAGAAAGGATGCATTAATGAGTGTATTCCATGTGAGTTTCAGGGTACACTAAAATCTATTGGGTTTAAAAATCGCCACTTAATTGACTTGTTAGAAAGTTTTACAGAAGATGAGTTAATCCTGTGTATGACCACAGATGAGGGGCCTGCAAAGATTGTGTCAACAGAAGATGAAACAGAAAACTATCTTGTAGTGCTAATGCCAATTAAAGAACTAAATTCAGAATATACTGAAGAAACTGAAACAGAGGAATAAGAAATTTGCTAGCCAACTGTCTAGGGTTATGCGACTCTATTGCTCTATTCTCCTAGCAATAGATAGCGTAACTAAAGTGCAACAGTGATGTCATAGGTAATCCTCCAACGATACCACCTATAGTACTTGCCATGCTATAGGTGGTATTTTTATTTATTGATATAGATATAGAAGTAGTTTCGTTTGCAGGCAACAAAGACTATTAGCTAACACCTATATATAACGGTCTGATTATGTCAGGCTGCTTTTTTATTACCCTAAGGATGCACTTATGGATGATAGACTGCTCACCCTAGATGAATGCCAAAAGTATCTATGTACATCACCAAAGAAACTCTTGTATCTCCTAGAAACATACGACATTCCAAAAATCTATCTAGGCCTAGGTCGTGGTGGTGGCTATAGATATAGGCTATCTGATATTCAGACACTGATTAAACGCCTAGCTGAGAACGCAAAAAAAAGGTGCGCATCCAAAGTAGGACACACACCTAAGCCAAAATCTATATTTACCAAAACCAGCGCAGAGTTTATTAATTCCATCACTAGTTAGGTTGAGCCTATGTCTGAAAATATGTTACCTGCTGTCTTGGCAGGTCTATATGTGATTAATTATGGCCATACGTAATCGCAAAACGGGCCAGTATCCATGGCAGGTTTACTGGAATAACCCGTTCACACACAAACGTGAATCCAAGTCCTATGCCACAGAACGTGAGGCACAGGAAGCGGATTCTATGATACGCCACAGACTCAAATTTGATCCTGAGTCATTTAGGCCACTAGAAGAGCCTGAGGAGACTACAACAGAGCTAACCGTAGAAGATGCTTTTGTACTCTATATGAAGAATAAACAGTATTCAGTAAGAGAAACAAGGCATGTGTTTACCATCTTCAAACGACTTTCGCCTTACTATGGTGACATGCTCATATCTGATGTAGACAAAACTTTGTTTACAGACATCCAGAAAGGCTTAGCCAAAGAAGGTGTAAAAGATACATCTATCCACCATTATTTGACAGTGCTTAAGCGTTTCTTAAATTGGACTATAGAACATGACTTAAGGCCGCCATTGGAGAAGATTACACTCTCTAATGGTGTATGCGAGAAGTTTGTTACACCTACACAGCAGGAACTCACTCTGATGTATGAGCATGCCCACCCTATGATTAAGCGTTTAATAATTATAGGCGCCTACTGTGGTGTCCGTACTGGTGAGAGTGAGATGCTCCAACTTCAATGGGCCGATGTTAATTTCAACGATAATATCTTGCGTGTACATGGCAGCCATAAAAATAAAAATGCTCCTTGGCGAGATGTGCCTATACAGTCAACCATCAAACCATTGCTGGAACAATGGCGATTAGAAGATGGTGACAAGTACACTTACATCATACATCAAGAAGCATCTGATAAAGCATTGCGCTATCAAGCATGTCAAATTTTATGGAAACAAATGTTGAATTCTACGGGCATCACAAGACGTATTAGAATGTATGATTTACGCCATTATTTTGGTACAGAGCTTGTAGCAGCAGGGGTAGATATAGGTACTGTAGCGCAGCTTATGGGCCACAGCAACCCTATAATGCTACTCAAACATTACCAGTATGTCAAATCACAGCAAAAAGTTGCGGCTATAGAGAAGTTACCTACCATGTGCCTAGAAAATGTGCCTGAGTAAATACTGGTTCACAAACCCGCATGAACTCTACATCTAATCGACATTTAGCGTTTTATTCTTAAAAAAATTTTTTCAAACAAAAGTTTTTCAATGCAGAGCGACGCACTTAACAAGCAAGTTTGCCATAGGAACCTGCAACTTTAAAAAAATGAATAGTTTTAAAAAAATCTATCCTAGTGACAATCAATAAAAGATTAAGCAAAATAAATATAAGATCTTAATCCTAGAAAATTATTTCCATAAATATATTTGCCACATATTTTACCTATATATACAGTTCATTTTAATTTAATAAGAAAAATCATGTTATTAATTGACTTTATTTATACTTATAAACAACCATGCAATGTATTCATTATATTCAACATGATATATATTGTATAAATCTTACATAGATGTCTAGCTTAATTTTGACTGCTGTGTTTCAAGAATTCAAGATACACATTTTGTCTATTTGCTCAATGACTTCTTTACATCTAATACGGAGGATTGCGTATTACACCTTTAGGGGTAACGCGCTCTAGCAGATATGTCGTTTTCCTTAGATAAATCAGATCCGAACTTTACCAAGCAAGTCGCCGCCCGCAGTGGGCAAAATATTGCTAGCTGTTATCAGTGTGGCAATTGTGCTGCAGGGTGTCCCGCAGGCTTTGCCTATGACATCCAAGTCAATCAAATCATGCGTGGTCTCCAATTGGGCCTAAAAGACTATGTCTTACAAGCCAGGTCCTTGTGGTTCTGCCTCTCCTGCTCCACCTGCAGTCTGCGCTGTCCCAATAATATTGATGTGGCGCAAATCATGGAAACCTTGCGGCATATGGCGCGTGATGAGCACAAAGTAAGTGTGTCAGCTGTAGACAAATTCTTTAAATCATTTTTAACTACAGTGCGCTTCCTTGGGCGCAGCTATGAAATAGGTACCATGGTGCTCTTTATGCTCCGCTCAGGCCACCTCACAACCGATGTAGATTTAGCTCCCCAAGCTTTACTCAAACAAAAATTAAGCATTCTGCCACACAAAACGCCGCCCAATGTCAAAGCTACAGCGCGTATTTTTGAGCGTTTTCTTAAGGGCAAGCATAAGCAGGTAAACAACTAAGAGTTCTAAAAAGTTGTTTGCTGCAAAAAATGCACCCAAGAATCATGCCAGCAACTTAGAAACAGTCTTTTTTCAAGTGTAGAAGTCAACTGCAATTAGCTCAATGCTAACCTCAAACCAACGGCGCTTTTCAACCTCAAATATAATTGTTTTCCCGCGCCGAGGACATTCTATGAATTTCACTTACTACCCAGGTTGTTCTGCCCACGGTTCCTCCCTGGATTATGAGCTCTCCACTCAAGCCGTGTGTCAGGCCCTTGATATAACACTCACCGAGCTTGCGGATTGGAACTGTTGTGGTTCAACCCCAGCCCATGCCACAAGTCATGAGCTGTCAGCAGCGCTCTGTGCCCGCAATTTAGATCTGGCGGCCCAAGCTGGGGCAGATTTGCTCGTCACCCCTTGTCCCAGTTGTCTCTCAAATCTTTTAGCTACCAAAGAGCGTCTCCAAGATGTCCAATTTAAGCACAAGGTCGATGCCCTTTTAGATGCCCCCTGTGCGTCCAATCTCCCTCGCGTCACAAGTGTGGTGCAAGCAATTGCCGAAGTAATCTCTTTGGAAGAGCTCAAAGCTAAAATTAAAAAGCCCTTAAGCGGTCTCAAATTGGCAGCCTATTATGGTTGTCTCATGAGCAGGCCAGCTGAACGCATGCATTTTGAGGATCCAGAAAATCCCATGTTACTGGAACGCATGTTGACAGCCTGTGGTGCTGAAATGGTGGATTTTCCCTTAAAAACGGCCTGTTGTGGAGCAGCCTTTGGGATCCCTAAGCGCCCTTTAACCCAGGTGAATTCAGCCAAAATCCTCACTTTAGCCGCGAACTTACAGGTGGATGCCCTTGTAGTTGCCTGCCCCTTATGTCAAATGAATTTGGATTTACGGCAAGGTCAAGCTGAACGTTACAGCAAGCGGAAATTTAACCTGCCCATTCTCTACTATAGTCAAGTCTTAGGGTTAGCGTTAGGTTTACCTAAAGAGCAGTTAGGTCTGCACAAATTAGTTGTGAGCTGTCAACCAATGCTGAACAAATGGGCGCAAGCTCAGAGTATCGCTGAGGGGGCCTAAGATGCGCATCGGTGTCTTTATCTGCCATTGTGGATCCAATATCGGTGGCACGGTAGATTGTGCTGAAGTTGCCAAACGTGCTGCAGCCATGCCTGATGTTGTCTATGCCACAGACCCCATGTATACCTGTGCCGAGCCAGGCCAAGCGGCCATTGAAGAAGCGATCCACACCCATGCCTTAGATGGGGTAGTTGTGGCATCCTGTAGTCCCAGGATGCATGAACCGACCTTCAGGCGCACGGTCGAGCGGGCTGGCTTAAATCCCTTTATGTTTGAAATGGCCAATATCCGCGAGCATGTCTCCTGGATTGGCAAAGATGTTGAACTTAACACCCACAAGGCTACAGAACTTGTGGGGATGGCTGTGGAAAAGTTACGCCGCAATGTGCCCTTGCACTCCCAGGAATTTCCCGTCATTAAACGCGTTTTGGTTATTGGCGGCGGTGTTGCTGGCATTCAAGCGGCCCTTGACTGTGCTGATGGGGGGCTTGACGTTGTCTTAGTTGAGCGTGAAGCTACCATTGGTGGCAAGATGGCCAAGCTTGATAAGACCTTTCCAACGGTTGATTGTTCGGCCTGTATCTTAGGCCCCAAAATGGTTGATTGTGCCCAGCATCCTAAGATTACACTCTACGCCCAATCTGAAGTTGAAGATATTGGGGGCTATGTTGGCAATTTTCAGGTCAAAATCAAAAAACGCGCTACCTATGTTGACTGGCACAAATGTACAGGTTGTGGCACCTGCATGGAAAAGTGCCCCAAAAAGGATGTCCCAGACCGCTTTAATGAAGGGGTTGCGCCAACCAAAGCCATTACCATTGCTTTTCCCCAAGCCATCCCCAAAAAAGCTGTAATTAATCCTGACTATTGTCGGCAACTAACCCAAGGCAAATGTGGTGTCTGTGCCAAAGTCTGTCCAACCAAAGCCATACAATATGACATGGTTGATGAGATAGTTACAGAAGAAGTTGGTGCTATAGTTGCTGCTACAGGCTATGATTTAGTTGACTGGCATGTCTATCAAGAATATGGTGGTGGTAGGTATCCTGATGTAATTACGTCCTTAGCCTATGAACGCCTTATGAATGCCTCAGGGCCTACGGGCGGGCATATTGTCCGGCCCTCAGATGGTCGGGAACCCAAAACCATTGTATTTGTCCAATGTGTGGGCTCCAGGGATCCTTCCATTGGGCGCCCTGGATGTTCGGGTTTCTGTTGCATGTATACGGCTAAGCAAGCCATCTTAACCAAAGAGCATATCCCTGATTCCAAGTCCTATGTGTTTTATATGGATATTAGGGCTGCCGGCAAAATGTATGATGAATTTACCCGTAGGGCCATGGAAGAATATGGCACAGACTATATTCGCGGTCGCGTGTCCATGATCTATCCCGACGGTCAGGGGCAACTTACCGTCCTTGGCATGGATACCTTATTGGGCCAACAGATCGAAATTAAGGCCGATTTAGTTGTCTTAGCTGTGGGCATTGAAGCTAGTCATGGCGCCAAAGAGCTCGCTGAAAAACTGCGGATCTCCTACGACAGTGCTGGTTTCTTCTTGGAAAGTCACGTCAAACTGAAGCCGGTTGAGACCAATACTGCAGGTGTGTTTGTGGCAGGTGTCTGTCAAGGCACTAAAGACATTCCAGCCTCTGTGGCCCAAGGTTCCGCCTGTGCGGCCAAGGTTCTTGGTCTCTTGGCCAAAGACACCTTGAGCAGCAATCCCCAGATTGCCAGTGTTAACACTTTGCGTTGTGTAGTCTGCGGCAAATGTGTCCAAACCTGTCCCTTTGGCGCCATTAAACAGGTTGAAGAACGTGGTCGGCCGCAAATCCGCGTCATTGAAACCATGTGTCAAGGTTGTGGACTCTGTACATCCACCTGTCCTCAAGGTGCCATCCAACTCGCACACGCCACAGATAACCAAATCCTTGCGGAGGTCAATGCTCTATGTCAGATGTAACCACAAAAGAACTCCGCATTGTGGGCTTTCTCTGCAATTGGTGTTCCTATGGGGGGGCGGATACAGCAGGTGTAGCTCGTGCTAAACAACCCACAGATCTCAGGATTATCAGGGTGCCCTGTTCCGGCAGGGTTGATCCTCTATTTATTGTCCGAGCCTTATTTTTAGGGGCTGATGGTGTGCTTGTGTCTGGCTGTCACCCCCGTGACTGCCATTATTCAACTGGCAACTTCTATGCACGGCGCAGACTTGAGGTCTTAAAACAATTTCTGCCCATCCTAGGCATTGATAGCAGACGCTTTGAATACACTTGGGTGTCTGCTTCCGAGGGTCAGCGCTGGCAACATGTGGTGACAACCTTTACGGAACAGATCCATAGTCTAGGTGCTGCCCCCAAATTCATGGATGTTGAGCCTAAAGAGTTTAAGCTTGGCGCAAGAGTCTCTACGCCCATCTTACCCTTGGGTGCCGGCCAAGACCAACCCTTGAAAGAGCTAAAAACAGCCATTAAAGAAGCCCTCCCAAAGCTTGAAGTCGTCATAGGCTGGCAACAAGGTCGCGATCCGCTCCATGCAGTCCCCCTCTTTATGCGTAAGGCAGAAGATGTTGATAAACTCATTTGGGGACCTTGCAATGTGCACAATGTAGCCACCTACTTACGTGAATATCAGGGCCACAAGGTTGGATTAGTGCTCAAAGCCTGCGATGCTCGCTCAGTCATAGAACTCTTGCAGGAAAATTTAGCAAGTAGAGAAGATCTCACCCTCTTTAGCCTACCCTGCCAAGGTACCTTTGATTATGGGCGTGTGGAACAATGCATCGGGCGTTATACGCAGCTCTCCGATGTCCAATTTACTCAAAGTGCTGCCACAGTTATGGTAGATGGTACTAGTAAGACACTACCCTATGCTGAATACATGCAAAGTAAATGTCTAAGGTGTACGAGTAGGCTGCCCAAACTTGTGGATATCAGTTTTGGCACAGATCCAACAGAAGATGCAAAAGATGCTAGAGAATCTGCAGAAAGCCTGCCCCCAGAACTAGCCCTTGTGGAAAGCTTAAGTCTTGAAGAACGCATGGCCTTTTGGCGTGCGTCCATGGAACGCTGCATCCGTTGTGGCGCATGTCGCAACAGCTGCCCCATGTGTATTTGCCGTGATCACTGTATCTCAGATACACGCGATCCCCATTTCATGACCCAGGCTGACACTTTCTTAGAAAAACTCTTTTTCCAAGTCATCCACGCCCTCCATCTTGCTGGCCGCTGCACTGAATGCGGGGAGTGTCAACGTAGCTGTCCTTTGGGCATTCCCATTTTGGCACTGCGCCAAAAACTCAACCGCATCATTAGCGAGTTATTTGCAGGCTACCAAGCTGGCTCTGATCCGAGTCAAGTGCCACCCTTGCTCTGTTATGCCGTTGAAGAACCGAAGATTAAAGAGAGGGAATGGTAATGAGTGCCTACAGCTATCTTACAGCGCAAGAAATTCCAACCCTTGTGGAACGCCTGGCGCCACACTTTGAGCAAGTACTGGTACCTACAGAGCAAAAAGGTGTGAAAGAGAGTGTCATCTTTGCGCCCTGGACAAAAGGCAGCCCCATCAGCCTAGCTAAAGCCACTGTGCCACCTAAGGCGGCAGTGTTTCCCAAATGTGAAACACTCTTTAGCTATAAGATTGAGAAAGACACCCAAGATGCGCCCAAACTCACCCTGAATCCAGAAATTTATGCACCCAAAACCCTGATCTTTGCCGCCAGACCCTGCGATGCTTTGGGCTTGAATATCCTGGATCGCCCTTTTCTCCAAAGCCACTATGTGGATCCTTATTATGCTGCTAAACGCGATAAGCTATGTGTAGTGACTTTGACCTGCCCATCAGGATGTGAAAATTGCTTCTGTCACTGGGTGGGCATAGGCCCTGCAGCAACCCAAGGGGCTGACATTGTCTTGACAGCTATTAAGTCAGGCTATGTGGCCCAAGCTATGACGCAAAAAGGCCAAGAGTTACTAGAAAAATGTGCATTCAAAGATGGCACAGATAAAGTGCCAGAGGTAAACCAAGCCCGCAAAGCTGCATGGGAGAGCCTCAAACCTGCGCCTGACCTAAGTCAAATCCACAGCACACTGGCGCAATCTTTTGCTGATCTTGACTTTTGGACCCAGGAAACCCAAGCCTGCTTATCCTGTGGGGCCTGTACTTATTTCTGCCCCACCTGCTACTGCTTTACAATTACCGATGAAGGCGATGCCCAAAGCCCCCAGGGTGGCCAGCGCCTGCGCAGCCAAGATAATTGTATGGCCCAACTCTATACCCGCGAAGCCAGTGGGCATAATCCTAGACCCAATAAAGCATTACGCATGCGCAATCGTGTGACCCATAAATATATGACCTATAAAGAAACCTGGGGCGCCTTTGCCTGTAGCGGCTGTGGCAGATGTATCCAACACTGTCCTGTAGGCTTAGATATTCGCGCCATTTTACTTGCCGCCATAGCCCGCACAACCAACACGCCTGACATGCAGGGAGGAAAGTAATGGTGACACCTGCACCTACGACAAACCCAAGCCGCCCGAAAATGCAAGGCAACCCCTATGTACCTATGCCGGCTACAGTCAAAGAAGTCATCCAGGAAACCCCTGTGATTAAAACGATTCGCGTGGTTTTAGATGACGAAAACGCCCGCACAAACTTCCATTTTGAACCAGGCCAAGTGGGCCAGGTCTCCGTGTTTGGCGTGGGAGAAGCGACCTTTGTTATTGCATCACCGCCTACAGAGACCAATTATTTACAATTTTCTGTGATGCGGGCAGGTGAAGTGACAAGCGCCATTCATAAGCTCAATGTGGGCGATAAGGTGGGGGTCAGGGCGCCCTTAGGTAATTTTTTCCCCTATACAAGCTGGCAGGGGAAAAATGTGTTTTTTATCGGGGGCGGCATTGGTATGGCCCCCATTCGCACAATCCTTTTGCATCTCTTAGCCCATAAACAAGATTATGGAACGATTTCGTTACTCTATGGCACACGTACGCCCAATGATATGAGCTATAAGTATGAACTAGAGGATTGGCTCAATCGCGAAGATCTTAACTGTAACTTATGTATTGATACAGCAGCACCAAACTGGCCCCATAGAGTTGGCTTAATTCCCAATGTATTGAAAGAACTAGCACCCTCACCCAAAAATACGGTAGCAGTTCTTTGTGGCCCACCCATAATGATCCGATTCACAATCCAAGCTTTACAAGAATTGGGTTTTGCTCCAGAAGCCATTGTCACAACATTGGAACGCAGGATGAAATGTGGCCTTGGTATCTGTGGCCGCTGCAATATTGGCGGCTCATACGTATGCGTGGATGGCCCTGTCTATACATTAAAGCAATTGCAAAGCTTGCCCAATGAACTCTAGCAGGCAAGCATAAAATATTAATGGCCGCAATTATAACGCTTTAAGGCGTGATATTGCGGCCACTGTATTTATATGCTATCCCCAAAAATATGATAATTAACGTAACATTTAGTTAAAAACTTATTGTAAGTTAGATTCTTACAGATTGTTGTAATTGGCCAACATAATATTTTTCTTACCCTAAACATTTGAAAAGTAAGTATGCAGAATTGATAAATAAATTTGTACAAACATTTAAATTGAAATAGAGATCAAAGTAATTTTGATACTCTTATTTAGTAGATAAATATTGTGTTGTTAAATTATAAATACAATTACACAAATTAATATTTTTGCTAACATTAAAATCTTGATAATTTTTATTTGTTGCTGTTTAGATAGATATATTCTTATTCATCATTTTGAATATTTATATCAATTATATACTGCAATAAGCCCTGCATATTAAGCATACCTACTAGAGTTTCACTTCAATTATCTTCGATATAGCACAACATGATTTTTTATAAAATGATATACCCCAATGAATAATTTGTAAATTTTTGTTCTTGAATTCTTCGTCATATTTATTTTGATTAATTTGAATTAAAGCCTTGTGTGCATCATTGTGCAATGATGTGTAGGCATTCGCACGTTTAACTTCAATACAAGCGCCCATTTTAGGATGTTGTTGAGAGTCATAGATTACTATATCGGATCTACCAAGACCAGTTTCGATATTTGATTTAACCACATACTTAAGTGAAGAAAATAGTCCAACTATAAAGGCATGATAATAATTTTCATGGTAATCGTAATAACTTATTGTTTGCATGAGAAGATCAGAAAGAATCTGTGTAAATGTTTGACTATCAGCACTCCAAAAAGAATTTAACAAGTCAACATGTTCTTTTGTTTCAAGCTGATACTTAAACCATTCATCTACCACATCAACAAAAATGTCTGCAATTTCAGCATTAGGAATTCTAAGCAATTCTGTATCTACTTCTAAATAACGCTCATTTGCACAATTTGTTTCTTTTGCTTTTGTTAGGTATCCAGTATGATACAATAAATTCAACAAATTAATTTCTGAATTATATATATTTTCATAGGTTGTCGTATTAACTATTTTACACAAAATTGTACCACGATTTAATAATGTTTCAAGAGTGTTCTTAACATCAAATGTACAAAATTTAATAATTTTTTTAATAACATCATTAGAGCTAGAATTTAACCAATAATTTTGTGGTTTACAATGTTTATTATCCTTTAAATCATATAAATAGTTAACTACATCCCAAGGACAATAAATATCACTTGTGTTACCAAATCGATAACCGTCATACCAAGCTTTAAATTCTTGTTTTTTATGCATACAGTGAGCAAGTTCAAGTAAATGATCTACCTCTTGATCAGTAAACCCGAACATATCAGCATATTGAGATTGATTAATGGGAAAACATTTAAAATTGTTAACTCCTGTGAAGATACTTTCTTTTGAGATTCTTAAACAGCCTATAATAATTGCAAATTTTAGATATTCATTGCCTTTAAATGCATACCCAAAGACGTTTCTTATAAAATTCAGCATCTTGCTATAATAATCATGTTGCCAGGCCGAATTTAAGGGAACATCATATTCATCAAGTAGCAGAATGACTTGCTTTCCCCAATGAGAATTTAATGCACGGCACAAAATATACAGTGCTTGTCCTAAGTCTCCAAAAGTGGCAGTTTGCTCATATAATTTTTGTAATTTGTTTTGATCAATACTTTTAACTTTTTTACTCGTTAGTAAATAATCATTGTCAAAACAGACTTGAGAAATACTGCTAGAAAAATTATATAAGCATTGATCATAATCCATCATATTCATCTGTTTTAAACTAATGTTTATGATAGGATACTGATTCATCCATGTTGCACAAAATTCTTGATCCTTTGCTATTTCTAGATCAGCAAATAATTCAGTGCTTTTCTTATTGATATCAAAAAATTCTGCCAACATACTTAATATTAATGTTTTACCAAATCGCCTAGGACGAGTAAACAAGGACACTTTAGGATGCCCTCTTTCAACAATTAATTTAATAAATTTTGTTTTATCTACGTAACTAAGCGCATTGATGCGTATTTCACGAAAACTATCTATGCCTACCGTACTATAATACATATCTTTTCCATTATTTAGTATAATTATATTCCTATTGAACGATTGGTTTAGATTACAATGACGGATTCATCGAGCTTGCCGAAACCAACGAAACAGGCAATCTTGTACATTTAAAAAATTTCTACTTGAAATTGCACAGTACAGGAAACTCTGCAACAAGTGAACTTCGTAATATAGTATCAAAAATCGTTGATTATGCGCTTCTGCCAGGCAAGGATATTGTCATTGAGGATTTTGACTTCAACAAGACTAAATCCGAGACAGACAAAGCCAAGTCGAATTATAGAAAAACCTATAATCGGATGATTCATGCTTTAGGCGTGACGTTAATCTTATAAAGGTTAATCCTGCCTCTACAAGCAAAATTGCCAAACAAAAATATTCTGAAGGCAAGAAGTTAATCATTCACCAAGGAACAGCGTATGTGATTGCTCTTAAAGGACAAACCCAAGAAAAGAAAATCTAAGAAAGTCGGCATAAACAAAGACCTCCAATTAGGAGCGAGCAACTTCCAAAAGATTGTTGCAACCTAGTTGGAGATATAAAATAGAGATATTTGTTGTGCAACTTGGGAAACCCAAGAGAAACACTTAGGTGCTTGAAAAATTTTGGCGTGACCTAAACGCCTGAAATCGTTAGGAATTTCATCTGCCCCTATTTGCTACGATTTTGTTTTACGGCAACGCTATTGGGCCGTAAAGACAAAAGGCAGGCCCCTTTTTTTTCGCTCCAAAAGACCGCCAAAAACCATGAGCTTGACAACCGCCTTAATTTTTTTAAGATTTTTTCTTTACTTTGCTTTCTTGCTTCTTTATAAGGCTTGGCAGCTGTATTTTTCAACTAAACATTTCGTGTGTGGGCTGTTTAGTGCTTCCAATGAAACTCTTCTCTGCGCTTTCAAAACCTAAGCCTAGCAACCTTGCCCTTAAGTATTGATAGCTTGGACAAAATTTTAGGCTACAAGGCCTTATGCCTTTTGCTCAATAAAAAATGCAATATATGACACATTATAAATTGCCATATGTATATTCAAAATTTAAAGTATAGCGTGTTACCATATTCTTAAAAGCGATATAATAATAGTATAATTAATCTTATTTTCTTGTTGGCAAAATATACTAGTTAGCTAATAAGAATCTAATAAATTATTATGGCGAATAATTATGATATAAATCATTGAATAATTTTATTTATAAAATATTTTAATATTAAGTATTAACTACCTTACTATCAATATATATACAAAATGAAAAAGGTGTAATTATTCTTCATTAAGCAAGTAGTAAACTCTACAATCAAAACATAAATTCGTACTTTATGTAACAAATATGTTTTGATGAGCTTTAAATAATTACTGCTTGCATAAGTATCTTAAAAATTAAATAAATATTTATAAAATATTCATTTTCCTAATATGAGATAATATTATTTTGTCATACATTATTTCTGAGTGTATTGTCTTTTCCTCGAGTTTATATTCAGATGAAAAACAGCTTAAAATAAAAACTTTGATCTGCATCTTTTTTCACAGAGTAAGATAATACATTATTTGCTAAAAAAAATTTACTGTAGTATAATTAAGTAACTTAAGTCTTAAATGCTTGTTATGAATATCTTAAGAATTTACTTTGAACATCAATAATTACATGATATACGCGGTGCATTTATTTGAGATGCTACAAATGAATATTCTAAATTGATGTCAAAAGTACTTAGTAAACATTATAAATACATTAAAAAAACTAATTTCGTAAAATATCTTCTTGTGTTTACTCTTGCTTTTACATGATTTACTTTAAATTCACATCTCATGTAAAACATTCTACTTGTGCAAATTATATCCATGCGACTTTCAGAAAAGCTTTTTACAAATCAAGTATATTAATTTTAGCATTTTTGTAATTTGCATTAAAAAGTAGATTCAAAATCATACGCTAATGATTACATTGCGGCAAAATTATACATCATAGAGATGTGTAATTTTGCCGCTAGATATTTTATATAGTTCTCTTCGCGACTGTATCTCTACCCAAGCAAATTCTGCAATGAAGCATTAAATATACATGGTATCATATGTACAAGATACACAGCATAATACATTTTGATTAATGCTTTAAAAAAATTATTGTACGTCTAAGATATTATCTAAAAAAGCTACACAATATAGAGTATCAACATCTGATATATGTATTATATATTAGATTATATACATAAATCTTGCAAACTGTGTTAAAAAATTACAAGCATATACCATTTATAATATAGTTAGGAACATATTTAGATTCTTATTAGATGCATAATACATATATACTTAAAAAAAAGAGAAGTTCATGTCGTTAAGACATCAAAGAAGAAAAATTTGATGATAGTGTCAAATATGTAGCATATTATATCAATGTATTAGAGATAAAATATGTGATCATATACTTGGCTAGAAGATCAATAGAATAACAATCCTCAAGCGAAGTCGAATTACCGGATTTGCCCTATTCGAACAATTTCTATAATTGAAAACAAGAACTCATTGACTTATGAAAGCTCATGTGCCAAGTAAAACGAAAACTATGCACTTCTCAAAGACAGTGTGTGACAGCAAATACAGAAGCGTCAAAGCGTTCTTCAATCACAAAAAAAAGGCAAATACTGAGATACAACTTTAGACATGAACGCGAGAAAGGCGGCCTGTTTCTGCTTTGTGCTTCTTTAAGAACTCAGGTTTCGGGTATTCAGATGAGCCGTGCTAGAAACCACACCTTCTCCTGCATGACTCTTTAGTCAAAGATTATGGGCATACATGTCAATCAATCTTGACTTACCCACGGATCACTGTCTTTATGGCGACCTTGCGACATGCGTTTCAAATTCCCGTACATAATCGCCTGCGCAACATAAAAACCATCAATTGACATTACAACAAAGAAATGTTCGATAGAGCATCATGGGCAACAAAGTCTTTTCAATCACCGACAATGATATAATACACCGACATCCTTGATGCGTGCAGAAAAATTCATAGTTATCTACAAAACAGACTTCAAAAGCAACTGCGCTTTGTAAGTGCAGCTATAAGAATTTTTGCTAGAATTGCATTGAGCATACAACGACGCCATTCTTAATTGTAAGCGATGGCCTGATCTAGTGTTCATTACAAAAAAGTCGATAAGCTCATCAATGCAGATATGAAAGATTTAATCGGAAGCACTTTGCAACCGTGTATCTTTTTTGGCAGTCTATCAAAAAATAAGTCTTTATCAATGCATAAAATGAGCTCTTATTGCTCAACTGGGATATAAAGGTAATGTTCAAACCATCAGTGCTTTCGCACAACAAAATCATCCTGCTCTTCGCAACCATTTTCCTCGCCTTTCTCGCGACGACGATGCTTGCCATCTTTTCACTATCGAAAGTCATAAATGCCAACGAGCAGAATGCTGCCCGTCTGCTTACTACGACTATACACTCCCACATACGCGACTTTCTAGCTACCCATATCTCGGCGGCAAAGACCATTGCAGAAGATTTCTTCATCAAGGAATCCTTACTTGAAGATGCTAAAGTACGCAGTTTGGGACTAGAAGTGCCGCGGCAAACACGTTTTTTGCGCGGACTCGTGCGCACTACAAACATTGACACAGCTTACATTGTCTCAGAATTGTCCCACCGCTATTATTCTCATGTGGGGCTACACAAAGTGATCAACCCTCAAGACATCCAAAATCCCGCTCACGAGCATGACTCCTGGTATCCCGCCTTCATCAAAACAGGGCTTGATCGCAATATACAGATAGACACAAACCCTGTCCGCAATAACGAATGGACTATCTTCTTCAATAACCGCATACTCTATAGCTCCACATGTTTTGCCGAGTTAAATCACCCCGCCAAAATGAAATACACCACCACATAGATCATGCGACATCAGTTGTGGACTTATTCGCGAAGCTATCAACTAAGATCACCCAA
>JAFTDU010000037.1 GCA_017454005.1 Desulfovibrionaceae bacterium
AAGATAGTTGATGAAATAAATTGATGACATCTTTCAAAAACTAGGCGTCGCTGGATTAGCAAAACACTTTTTCAAGGCAGTTATGATGGTTTGATCTGGGCAATTATTTCTGTAATAATATGTCTTTATCTCTCATTGGAGGAAACATGGATCCATGGACAGCTTATGCTATTATTGTAGTGGTGCTATCTATCTTAGGAATTTATTTAAAATTTAAAGGTGAATAATTTTCCTTATACTTTAAATATATAATTTTTAATTTATAATCATTATATAAATTCCCATTATCCAGCTAAGCACAAAACCATGTTACATGATATTTTCGTATATGTACTAATATCCATAATTGTGAAACAATGAAATAAAAAAATAATTTAATTTATAATTAATATTTTTTTATTTAAAACTTTTTTGTCGAATATAATACAACATTACGTTGTAAGTAAAGATTGACATTTATATAGTATATAAAATACCAAAAAATATAGTGAGTAGAAAGCTGATCTAATAAGTCAACACTAAATGAATGTTAAGTAGTTTTCATACGCATGTATAAATTGCAATATAGAAAATTATGAACTATGAGTCTAAACACAACCTAGATTTATATATTACATTGTACAAATATTGTTTATGAGCTTATACAATAAATTGTAAAGATAATTTGTGCTTTGATACAAATTTATTTAAATATTTTTACTAAACTTAATTTCATATTTAATACTTATATAATCAATTTATGATAATAAATGATCTTTAAACAATATTTTGATATAGTAAATATATACACAATAACAATATGGTAGTATGTAGTATACATTGGAGAGATTTGATCTGTACAAAAATTTCAACTAAAAATTTAAATGAGTGATAAGTTGCATTGAAAAATAATATGCACTAATTTAGCTATTTTACTATATATCTAATTTAATTTGAATAGTAGTAATAAAATACTTTCTCAGGAAATCCAGTTCGTTTTTATTTTCAATATACTTTTAAAAAAGATCGTTTATTGTCTAACATCTTCGATAACATAAGAAATATTATCTAATATTTATGTACTAAAGTCTTAGTAAGTATTATCTTGTTTTACTGTATCATAGTGTCTTACAATTGCAGGAATTTTAGATAATCTTCTTGATATAGTGGAATTTGTTCTTGTTCTTGTTCTTGCTTCTGCTGATATCTTTGCCTACCGTATTGTTTCTATTGATACCTAACCTCACCCGTATGTATATACTGTATCAGACAGGCTTAGATATTTACTCTACTATCTAGATAAATCTTTTTGGTCTCATCTACTCTTATAATTTTTCAATACCAACTATATTCATTCCAATAATTTAATTTGGTATTTTCAAATATATTTGAAATTTTCCTGACTAAACTTTCATTGATTATATTTTCTTCTTGCCGCGATAATCATTTTGCCTATGCCCATCGACTATTGCGTTAATTTCTAAGTCTTCATTAGGTACTGCTTCTTTACGAATCACTCTTTCCTTCGTTTAACGTGCTGAAGCACCAGACATTTGTATAAGTTTTCATTCTATGGTGATATAATAAAAAATCACTTTAAGTTATTGACCATCAAATTTTTTATTTCAATTAAATAAGTGTCTTCTCTCCACGACATAATTTACCAAAACATTTAGATTTTTGACATTTAAACCATTACTATTCTTATCTAAATGCGTTAGCTGTGCAAGAGATTAAAGGTATTTGACAAATCCTAAAGATTAGGCAATTATTCAAATGTGCCCCTCATCCTGCTATATGCGGGGATGAGTCCCGGCACCTTGCGGTGTCGGGTTTTTTTACCGAGATATTTTTTGGCTTAGCGTTTTGTAGTTCAAAACTTGAAGATGCTATGAAAAAGTTGTGCTCTATTCTGCTAAGACATGGCATAACTTAAGCTCACACTTTGCAACAAAGGGTGAGTAAATTCGCCAAGAGCAAGCCTAAAACAGAGTAATTTTGTGCTTTTACTTTGGCGAATATTTTCCCCTTGACGCGCTTTGCAGTTTAGCCTATATATAAACATGTCTTACGTAGGAGCGTAGCTCAGGTGGCTAGAGTACTTCCTTGACACGGAAGGGGTCAGCAGTTCAAGTCTGCTCGTTCCTACCATAACTTATGAAATACGGGTCAATCCCTTGAGGATATATTGATTTTTCCGGCAAAGTGGCCGAGTACAGGGGAGTTTAAGCTCCCCTTTTTTTGTGGCCTTTGTTTCTGCCGTGCTGTTGTAAGGAGTTTGTTTTGATGCAAGTCCAAGTGGAAGGACAAATTGTTGAAATAGAAGCAGGTGCGACCATTGCTCACGCTCTGCAACAAGTTTTAAGTGGCAAAAAATTTAAAGCCCTTGTTGCCGCTCAGGTTACCGCCAATGGCAATACTAGCTTGCAAGATCTTGCGCGACAGCTCCCTACAGATTGTACAGAGCTTAAAGGAATCCCATTTGATAGCTCTGAGGGCTTACAAATTGTTAGGCATTCTACAGCCCATGTCATGGCGTGTGCCGTGCAGCGGCTCTTTCCTAAGGCCAAGGTAACCATAGGTCCTGCCATTGACACAGGTTTCTATTATGATTTTGACGTGGAACGGCCCTTTTCTGTGGATGATTTAGCCGCCATTGAAGAGGAAATGCGCAAAATCGTAGCTGCCAAAGAGCCCTTTACGCGCAGCGAGTTGAGTCAAGAAGCTGCTCTCGAGTTTTTTGGCACGAAGGGCGAACAATATAAGGTTGAATTGATCCAAGGGCTTAGCAACGAAACCATTTCCTGTTACCGCTGCGCTGAATTTACCGATTTATGTCGGGGCCCCCATGTGCCTGACACTGGTTTTTGTAAGTCTTTTAAGCTATTATCTGTTGCTGGCGCCTATTGGCACGGCGATGAACATAATCCCATGCTGTCCCGCATTTACGGTACAGCCTTTGCTGATGATAAAGCCCTAGCAAGTTATTTAAAACAAATAGAAGAAGCAAAGCGGCGTGATCATAGAAAATTAGGTCGTGAGCTTAAATTATTTACTTTTGAAGAAAATGTAGCCCCTGGCATGGTCTTTTGGTTGCCCAAAGGCATGTTAGTGCGCACCATTCTCGAAGATTTTTGGCGTAGAGAACACCTAAAACGCGGTTATGATTTGGTGCAAGGTCCGCAACTGTTGCGAGCTGAAACCTGGCAGCGTTCGGGCCACTATGATCACTATCGCGAAAACATGTACTTTACACAGATTGATGAAGATCAATACGGCATTAAGCCCATGAACTGTGTGGGCCACATGTTAATTTACAACAATGAGCTGCATAGTTACAGAGAATTGCCAAAACGATTTTTTGAATTAGGTTTGGTGCACAGACATGAAAAGAGTGGTGTGTTGCACGGCCTCTTACGTGTTCGGCAATTTACACAGGATGATGCCCATATTATTTGTACGCCTGAACAACTGGAAGGCGAAATTTTAGGTGTCATTCGGCTCATTCAAGATTTGATGCGCCTTTTTGACTTCCAATATAAGATTTTAATTTCCACTCGTCCTGAAGATAGTATTGGTACTGATGAAGCTTGGGAGTTGGCGACCAATGCCTTAATCAGTGCCGTAAAATCTGCCGACCTGCCTTATACCATCAATGCTGGCGACGGGGCGTTTTATGGTCCCAAAATTGATGTTGTGTTGCTAGATTGCCTGGGCCGCGAATGGCAATGTTCGACCATTCAAGTTGATTTTACCTTGCCGGAACGCTTTGATCTTGTATATGTTGGGCAGGATGGGGAGAGACATCGTCCCGTTATGGTGCACCGGGCGATCATGGGTAGTGTAGAGCGCTTTATTGGTGTACTTATTGAACAGTATGCCGGGGCACTACCTGTGTGGTTAGCTCCAGTGCAAGCCAGGCTCTTAAGTGTGACCGACGCAGCTAGACCCTGGGTCGAGGAAATGCAAACGGCTTTGACGCAAGCCGGGTTGCGCGTTGAAACAGATGTGCGTAATGAGAAGCTTGGCTTTAAGATTCGCGAGGCGCAAGTGGCCAAAATCCCCTACATGTTGGTGGTAGGCGAGAAGGAAATGCAGGCGCAAGGGTGCAATGTGCGTCTGCGCAATGGTGACAATTTGGGCTTGAAAAGCGTGGCCGAAATTACGGCGTTGATCCGTGAGGCTCAGGCCCAGCCCTTTAAACAAGGAGGAATGTGCTATAGCTTCGCCTAATTTAAGACCTAGGCGGGAAGTCCCTCAGGATGGAACGCGGCGGAATGAAATGATTCGTGCCCATGAAGTGCGAGTGATTGGCGCTGATGGAGAACAGTTAGGTATTTTGTCCCGCAATGAGGCGATTGAACGGGCAAAAGAAGCAGGCTTAGATCTCGTTGAGGTTGCAGCTACTTCTGATCCGCCTGTCTGTCGTATCATGGACTTTGGTAAATTCCGTTACGAACAGCAAAAGAAAAAACAAGAAGCTAAAAAAAGACAATCTACTGTTCAAATCAAAGAGATAAAAGTTCGTCCTAAAACCGATGATCACGACTATGAAACCAAATTACGGCATATTCGGCGTTTTTTGGAGGATGGCGACCGGTGTAAAATCACGGTGTTTTTCCGCGGGCGTGAAATTGTGCATAAGGATCGTGGACAAGATATCTTGTCTCGCTTTGTGGAAGATTTAGCGGATGTAGCCAAAGTGGAACAAGAAGCGCGGGCTGAGGGCCGCACTTTGCAGATGCTCTTAGTGCCCAAGAAGTAAATCACTTGCAGCCAAGTATGTTTTTAGGCAAGATGATTTTTGGCTCAACCTAGGGCCGTTTCGTTTTGTGTTGTTTTAAGGAGTATTTGTATGCCTAAAATTAAAACCCGTCGCGCTGCAGCCAAACGTTTTGAAATGACAGGTAGTGGCAAATTTCGGCGTAGACGGCAAAATTTACGTCATATTTTGACGAAGAAATCACCAGGTCGCAAAATGCGTTTAGGCCAAGTGACCTTGGTCGATAGTGCCAATTTAAAAGCTGTGCGGCGGCAATTGCCCAACGGCTAATGTTACAAGTTTATCGTCGGGCTCATCCTCCGCCTAGACGGTAACAAGGAGGTTCACCTATGCGTGTCAAGCGAGGACTCGCAAGTCATCGTCGTCATAAAAAATATTTGGATGCTGCCAAGGGCTTTCGTGGCGGCCGCAGTCGTTTATACCGTACTGCCCGTGAAGCTGTAGAACGTGCCCTTCAAAATTCCTTTGTGGGGCGCAAAGCCCGGAAACGCGATTTTCGGGCCTTGTGGATTTTGCGTATTAATGCTGCAGCGCGTTTATATGGGTTGTCTTATAGTCGCTTTATCCATGGTTTGAAATTAGCCCATGTGGCATTGGATCGGAAAATTTTGGCCGACCTCGCTGTGTATCAGAAAGAGGATTTTGCCAAGCTTGTTGATACCGCCAAGGCTGCATTACAATAAGCGCATGGTGCAGGCGGGCAGCCTGGCTGCCCGCAGCAAAAAGCGAGGACCTTAATGGATCTGAAACGTGCACTAGAAAGCCTGGAGCCAGAACTTGCAAATGGTCTGGCCCAGGCTTCTTCGTTAAACAAACTAGAGGCATTGCGCATTGAATTTTTGGGCCGCAAAGGGCGCTTGGCTACACTTATGAGTCAGCTGCCGAGTTTGCCGCCAGAAGAACGTCCCCAATTTGGTCAAAGCGTAAACCAACTTAAGGAACGCTGTACAGCCCTCTTTGCTGCCAAAAAAGCCAGCCTGGAAGCGGCCGAACAGGCTTTAGCGTTGGCTGATTTTGATCCCTCGATCCCCGGGCGCTTACCTTGGTCTGGCTCTCTCCATCCAGACACCTTAGTCATGGAAGAGATTTGCCAGATTTTTGGCAACCTAGGTTTTTCCATTGCCCAAGGGCCTGAGGTAGAAATCGACCACTACAATTTTGAAGCCCTCAATATCCCTCCAGAGCATCCTGCAAGGGATATGCAAGATACCCTATATATTACTGATACCATCCTCTTACGCACCCATACCTCGCCTGTGCAAGTACGAACCATGCTGGCCCAAAAACCGCCGTTAGCTGTAGTTGTGCCTGGCAAAGTTTACCGCAGAGATTCGGACTTGACACACACCCCCATGTTCCACCAGGTGGAAGGCCTCATGGTGGGCTGGGATCTGTCTATGGCCCATTTACGCGGCTTGTTAACGGCCTTTGTGCGCGGCGTCTTTGGCCCCAAAACTTAAGTGCGTTTTCGCCAGAGTTTCTTCCCCTTTACCGAACCTTCGGCTGAAGTTGATATCTCCTGTTTTCTCTGTAATGGTGCTGGCACAAAGCACGGAGAGACCTGTAGAGTGTGCAAAGGCACAGGGTGGGTAGAGATACTCGGCTGTGGGATGGTCGATCCACAAGTCTTTGCTGCTGTAGATTATCCGAGCGATGTGACAGGCTTTGCCTTTGGTCTTGGTGTTGAACGTATTGCCATGTTGAAGTATGGCATTGGTGACTTGCGGCAATTTTTTGAAAATGACCTCAGGTTTTTGCAACAATTTTAGGAGGATCTCTTGTTAGTCCGTAGCATCATGGGACTACTCCTTTTGCTGCTTTTGTGCCCCATGCATGCAGTAAGTAAATCTGCATATTCGCCACGGGCGTCGGGTACAGAGCCCCCAGGAGGCCCCCAAGAGAATCTCGCTATCCCAGCCCCCTCCAATTTTGGGCGCACCCAAGAGGGGGGGCTCGGCTATACCGATGCCTATGGTAATACAATTTCTAGCGAGCCTAAACCTACGCCGCCTAAAAAACGTTTGCCCCAAGGGGCCTATGGCCGCTATGCCGCACCTGGAGATAATAGTCCCTTGCCTGATCCGCAAAAAGCGCAGGCTAAGCCAGTGTGGAGTTTCCATTAATCAATCTTTTTAAGTTTACGCCCCAATCTACTGCTGGGCGTCCGGGATTTTTTGTATGCTGCTTTCGCTTTCCTGGCTGCGGGAATTTACTCCATATGAAGGCACAGCCCAAGCCTTAGGTGATCGCTTGACGATGCTTGGCCTAGAACTAGAAGATATCAAGCATCCCTTTGAAGTACTGAAAGAAATTACTACTGGCTATGTACTCGAATGTAAGATGCATCCTGATTCGGATCACTTGCATTGTTGCCGTGTGGATGTAGGCCAAGAAGCTTTATTGGATATAGTGTGTGGGGCACCTAATGTTGCCGCTGGACAAAAGGTTGCTGTAGCGACAATAGGTTCAAAATTGCCAGACGGTACGGTGATTAAAAAGAGCAAGTTGCGGGGCCAACCTTCGCATGGCATGATCTGTTCCGAACGTGAATTGGGTCTTAGCGAAGATCATAGCGGAATTATGGTCTTAGATAATTCCACACCTGTAGGGATGAAATTGCAGGATGTCTTAACTTTAGACACAGAAATCCTCGATTTTTCCATCACCCCCAATAGGGCTGATTGTCTGTCGGTGCTGGGTCTTGCCCGGGAAACAGCGATGGCCTTTCACCTACCTTTGACAATAAAAGAATTGACACCAACCTATGGCGAAGAGTCGACGGAAGTTCCCATTGAGATCACAGATCCTAAGCTCTGTTGGCTCTATGCTGGCAGAGTTGTGCATAATATGCACTTAGGCCCATCACCTTTGCATATCCGCCAACGCTTACAAGCCTGTGGCATCAGGGCCATCTCTAATATTGTTGATGTCACGAACTATATTTTGCTTGAGTGTGGTCAGCCCTTACATGCCTTTGATCTCGCCAAATTAAACCCCAGAAAGATTGTGGTGCGTAAGGCAAGGCCCAATGAGACCTTTGTGACCCTAGATAACCAAGAGCGCGTGCTCAAAGACACAGATCTCTGCATCTGTGCTGGCGACACACCTGTGGCCTTAGCTGGTGTTATGGGGGGCTTAGATTCTGAAATTACCAGTACCACCACCCAAGTCTTTGTGGAGAGTGCCGTCTTTAATCCCCCAACCATCCGCAAAACCTCCAGACGTTTGGGCCTAAGCTCGGAATCCTCTTACCGTTTTGAGCGCGGCATTGATCAACAACGCACCATCTGGGCGCTTGAGCGTGCCACAGCCCTCTTGCAGGAGCTTGGCCAGGGTACAGTGGATAAGCATCTTAATGTTGCTGAACCCAATCCCTTTATTGCAGCCCAAATTCCCTTTAGGCCTAAGTATGCCAATGCCCTCTTGGGGGTCAACTTAGAGCCTGATTTTGCCAAGACCGTCTTTACAGGTTTGGGCTTAAAGGTTTCTGAAAAGGATACAAGTTGGCAGGTTGAGCAAGCCTCTTGGCGGCCTGATCTCACACGCGAGGCCGATCTTGTGGAAGAGGTAGGTCGCGTCTATGGACTAGACAATATTAAACCCCTCTTGCCACCTATGCAGTTAAGTTTGGAGCGGCACGATGTGGGCACAGAGTTTGCCTTTTGGCGGCAAGTGCGCCACTGGGGGGCGGGCCTAGGACTTAATGAGGTCATCAACTATAGTTTTGTGGGCCAAAAGGATTTGGATCTCTTGGGGTTACCTAAAGATGTGCGCATTGCCATTAAAAACCCCTTGTCTCAAGAACAGGATGTCTTGCGGCCAACCATTGCACCAGGTCTCTTACAGTCTTTGCGGCAAAACCTAGCCCAAGGTGCTGTAAGCGTAAAGCTCTTTGAGTTGTGCCATGTCTTTACTTTAGATGAGACACTTGAGACCCACACCAAAGAAACTGCCATGCTGGGGTTACTCTTTTCAGGCTTGCGCTATGAGCCAGTCTGGCCCAATCCCCAAGAAGACATGGACTATAGTGATATCCGTGGGGTGATTGAGCATCTTTTAAGAACGCTGCATGTAGAGCAACCAAAGTTTGTGCAAGTAGCTGAACACGCTTATCTCTCACCTTGTGTGCAAATCTTTATTGGTGACACCTTGCTTGGACACGTGGGTGTTGTCAAAAGCGCCATTGCGGATACTTACCTAGCCCATAAGCTTGTCTATCTAGCTGAGATTAATTTAGCGCTCTTACAAGAGTTAGCTGCCAAGGCCAAGGTTAAGTTTACCCCCTTAGCCATCTATCCTTGTGTCAAACGGGATATTACTTTTATAGGATCCAAATCCTTACAGGTTGGCACAATCAAAGCAGCTTTGCTTGATCTTAAACACCCCTTAATCTGTGATGTGGCCTTTGTGTCCTTATATGAACCCAAAGAGAGTACAGATAAACACCTCTCCTTTAGATTGACTTTTCGGCATAACCAACGGACATTAAAGGATGCTGAAGTCGATAAAGAGCGGGATAAGGTCGCGCAAGCTATAGTTAAGAGTTTAGGCGTGCGCATTTAGTTCCACAAAAAACACTTCAACTAGAGTGGGGCACCCGTGAACCCAAAATTATATCGCATCGGCGAAGCGGCTGAACTGCTCCAATTAAAAAGCTATGTGTTGCGGTTTTGGGAGACAGAATTTCCACAGCTTGTCCCGGTACGTACCGAGAAAGGACAACGCCTCTATTCTGAAGCTCATATTGCCCTCTTACGCCGTATCAAACAATTATTGTATGAACAACGCATGACCATTGAAGGGGCTAGACAGGTCTTAGAGGGCGCCCCAACCGTAGCCCCACCACCTGATAGTCCCCAAGTTGATCAAGATTTTGTGGAGGAACTGCTCGACGAATTAGAGGTTGTGCGCTCTTTATTAGCCAAACCTGAGGAGGAAGCAGAGGCGTGATACTCTCGCCATCGCTGTTAAGCGCTGATTTTGGTCATTTAGCCCAGGAACTTGAGGCGCTCGCGGCTGCGGGGCTTAGTTGGTTGCATTTAGATGTCATGGATGGCGCCTTTGTGCCCAATATCACCTTTGGCCCGCCTGTTATTGCGGCCTTACGTAAGCAGAGTAAGCTCTTTTTTGATGTGCACTTAATGGTACAAGAGCCAGGGCGCTATATTGATGACTTTGTGGCCTGTGGGGCCGATTTACTTGTGATCCATGCTGAAGCCGAAACCCATCTGGAACGTGCCTTGAGCAAAATTCAAGCTTTGGGTGTCAAAGCAGGCCTGGCCTTTAATCCTGGGACAGATCTTGCTGCCCTTGAGTGGCTGGCGCCATGTGTGGATCTCGTACTGCTTATGAGCGTGAACCCCGGGTTTTCAGGGCAAAAGTTCTTGCCGCAAACCTTTAGAAAGGTTGAGCGCTGTCGGGACATGTTACAAACTCTAAATCCCCATACGCTCATCGCTATCGATGGTGGCGTGACCCCAGAGAATACTGGGCAATTGGTGCAGGCTGGGGCTGATGTGCTTGTTTCTGGGTCAGCCTTTTTTAATTACAAGCCCTATGCCCAGAGATATGCCCAATTTATGGCTGCAAGTCCTGCAAAGTCCAACAAGACTCTTGGCTGGAGTAGAACCCAAATCTGAACCCAAAGGAGCTGTCCTATGCCTACGCGTAAACAATTAGCCGATGCCCTGCGAGTTCTGTCAATTGATGCCATTGATAGGGCGCAATCCGGCCATCCTGGCGCACCAATGGGTATGGCAGACATGGCAGAAGTCCTGTTTCGCCACGCATTTAAACATAGTCCGTTGCATCCTACATGGGCCAATCGCGATCGCTTTGTCCTCTCTAATGGCCATGCTTCCATGTTGTTGTATGCAGCTTTGCATTTAATGGGCTATGCGGTCAGCCTTGAGGATTTGCAAAATTTTCGGCAATTGGGCTCACCCACTCCTGGACACCCTGAATATGGCGTGACCCCTGGCGTAGATTTTACTACCGGGCCCTTAGGGCAAGGTGTAGCCTCAGCTGTGGGCTTAGCGCTTGGCGAACGCATGTTGGCGCATACCTTTAATCGGCCCGATTTTGAGTTGATTCAGCACTATACCTATTGCTTTTGTGGGGATGGGTGCTTAATGGAAGGGGTTGCTGCCGAAGCCTGTTCGCTAGCTGCCACCTGGCAATTGGGCAAGTTGATTGTCTTTTATGATGCCAATGGGATTTCCATTGATGGCAAGATTGACGCTTGGTTTTCCGAAGATGTGGGAGCGAGGTTTAAAGCCTATGGGTGGCAGGTGTTAGGCCCCATAGATGGCCATGATCCTGCGGCCCTTGAGACTGCCCTAAAAGAGGCCCAAGCAAATACAAGGCAGCCAAGCTTACTTATCTGCCAAACGCACATTGGCTTGGGATCCCCTGAAGTTGATTCAGCTGCCTGTCACGGCGCACCCTTAAAAAAAGAGAGTCTTAGTCAGACTAAAGCTAGCTATAACTGGTCCCATGCGCCTTTCGAGATCCCTGAAGAGATCTATGCCGCGTGGGATGCCAGGGAAAAAGGCTCTAAAGATTATGAGGCGTGGTGTAGATTAGCGCAAAGCTATCAAGCTAAGTATCCTGAGCTTTATGCTGAATTTGAGCGCCGCCTGCGGGGTGACTTCCCAGATAATCTTGCCCAAGTCTTTACAAGCTTAGAGACAGGTTTGGGGAGGGAAACGAAAGCCCTAGCTACACGTAAAGCATCGAAAAGTGTGCTCGATGCCTTAACCGAAGTCCTCCCAGAGCTTGTGGGCGGCTCAGCTGATCTTACAGGTTCTGTGGGTACGATGACAAATGCAACCAAGGTCTTTGATCCTACAACTGGCGCTGGCAACTACCTCTATTATGGGGTGCGTGAATTTGCTATGGCGTGTATTGTCAATGGCTTAGCTGTCCATGGTGGCTTTTTGCCCTATGCTGGCACCTTTTTAGCCTTCTCTGACCAAGCCAAAAATGCCTTACGCTTAGGCTGTCTCATGCGCACTAAAACCATCTGGGTGTTTACGCATGATTCTATTGGCGTGGGTGAAGATGGACCAACCCATCAGCCGGTTGAACAGATCGCTGTCTTGCGGGCCTTACCCCATATGACAGTGTGGCGGCCTTGTGATAGTAAAGAGACCATTGTCGCCTGGGAGAGTGCCCTAAAGACCCAAGGTCCCACAGCCTTGATCCTATCTAGGCAAAGCTTGCCAGCTATAGAGCGCGAGGATTTTGCTTTTGCTAAGCTTAGACGTGGCGGCTATATCGTTCAAGATTGTGAGGGCAGCCCTGAGTTAATTTTACTCGCCACAGGTTCAGAGGTAGCCCTAGCTGCTGCTGCCTGTGCGGCCTTAAGCCAAGAGGGCCACAAAGTGCGTCTTGTGTCCATGCCTTCAACAGAGGTGTTCCAAGCCCAGGAGCCAGAATATCAAGAAGCTGTCTTACCCAAATCCTGTCGTAAACGTTTGGCCCTAGAAGCTGGCATCCCCGATTTTTGGTGGAAATATGTTGGTCTTGATGGGGCGGTCATTGGCATGGAAGATTTTGGTATCTCAGGCAAAGCCCAAGATGTCTTTAAACATTTTGGCTTTACTGTTGAGCATGTGCTTGAAGTGGCCCATAAATTACTAGCTTAATTGCCTTATGTGTTATGAGAGATAGCAGCGAGCACAGAGATAAAGATTAGTCAGAAAGCAATGTAAGAAGAAGCTACTGATATCTTTTGTGTGTTTTGAAAAGATATAAGGCAAGAGGTTGTTCTTGAAGCCTTTTCAAGATAGTAGTGTATAGAGTCAAGCAATCTCTGGGATCAATATACAGTCTAAGTATTTTTTCTTGGGTGGTTTAATAGGAGCATGTATGAAAAAATTTGTGGATCAAGATGTTCGTGGTAAAACTGTTGTGATCAGACAAGATCTCAATGTTCCCATGAAAGATGGGCAGATTACCAATGATAAACGGATTCGGGCTGCTTTGCCGACCATTAAAATGGCCTTGGACAAAGGGGCTGGGGTTATTCTGTTATCCCATTTGGGCCGACCCACTGAAGGCGAATTTGACGCTAAATTCTCCTTGCAACCTATTGCCACCTATTTAAGTAAGGAATTGGGGCACACGGTTAAGGTCGCTGCAACATTAAATGACGCTAAGGTGCAGCCTGGCGAGTGCATGCTCTTGGAAAACATTCGCTTTTTCAAAGGTGAAAAGAAAAATGATCCAAGCTTAGCTAAAGAGTTAGCTGCTCTTGGCGATTGCTATGTCATGGATGCTTTTGGTACCGCCCATAGAGCCCAAGCATCGACTGAAGGCGCCGTCAGAGAGGCCAAACTTGCTTGTGCAGGTCCCTTAATGGTGCAGGAATTAGATGCTTTTAGTAAGGTCTTAGATGCACCCAAACGCCCCTTGGCAGCCATTATTGGTGGTGCTAAGGTTTCAACCAAATTAGGTGTCTTGACTAATCTCTTGGCTAAAGTCGATATTTTGATTGTGGGTGGCGGCATTGCCAATACCTTCTTAGCAGCCCAAGGTGTGGGCATTGGGACCAGCCTCTATGAACCCGATCTCGTAGAGGAGGCCAAAAAGATTTTAAGCTTAGCCCAAGCTAAGGGTTGCAAGTTGCCTTTACCTCTTGATGTGGTCACAGCCACAGAGTTTAAGGCAGGCCAAGAAGGACATATCCATAGCATTAACGATATTCCTGCCAATGAAATGGTCTTAGATATAGGTCCCAAGACCATCGAATTATATAGTGATATCCTCAAATCTGCAGCAACGGTTGTGTGGAATGGTCCCATGGGTGCCTTTGAAATTGAACCCTTCCATAAGGGGACTGTGGCCTTGGCGCAAGCTTTGGCTGCGAGTAAAGCCTTTGTCGTTGTAGGTGGTGGTGATTCTGTGGCGGCTGTTGAAAAATATGGTTTAGCCGAGAAGATGGGCTATATTTCCACAGGCGGTGGGGCTTCTTTGGAATTACTGGAAGGCAAAGTGTTACCTGCCATTGCGGCTCTTGAGGCCAAAAGTTAGACTAAACACCGTTGGTCAGAAGTTGTATGCTGCGCCGTAAAACCCAAGGTTTTGTACAGGGCTTTACGGCGTTTCAAGCTTTAGGGGGCGCTTAAAAGACATGAGACAGACAGGTTGTAGGCTTTTAGGTGCCATCGTATGCTTCTTTGTGGCGTTTTTTGGCATCAGTGTGCTTGCAGAGGAATCAATCTATCCATTAGGCCCACAAGCCTTTGATCCAAGTAACCCCAGTCAACATGGGACATGGAAAGGCCGCAAGACCTTGCCTTTAGATGAGATGCAGGTCTTATGTGCCAAGATCGCGGCCTATTTAGAGCTCCCCCAAGAAAATTGCTGTAATTTGCTGTTAGAAATCTGTGCCGCCGAATCTGACTTTGGCTACTATGTCAGGCAAGTGCGCGGCCCGGCCCAGTCTGTTTGGCAGATTGAGCCAGCAACTGCAAGAGATCTGCATACAAGACTGCCCAAAAAAAATTTGCAGCTCTATACAAAGATTGTGGCCTTACGTGATCCTTTACTGGATGAAGAGGAAAATGTGGTCACAAATTTGAACTATGGTGCCGCCTTATGTCTTGGGGTGTTGTATTTAAAGGGACTGCCCTTTGCGAGCTTGAATTCTTTAGAAGCAAGGGCTCAAGCTTGGAAAAAATACTATAATACCTATTTGGGGAAAGGTACCCTTGAAGGCTATTGCCAAAAAGCCCTGAAATATGTGGGTGGACAACTTAATCCTAGCTTTCAGTTTGCCGAACCTTTTGATCGGCAACTTGTGGCGCAAAAGGAAAATATCTTTCAAGCCCGCGATAATGAACGTTATTTAAGTTTACCCCAAGATTTTGCACATACGCCCATGGGGCGCTATTACTTACACCTCTTACAAGTTAAGCCCGAAGTCTTTGCTGAAATCCCGCTCATTCTCTTGCAGCAACAAGAGGTCAAAGTAATTATGCAGACCTTTACCATGGAATTGATGCGCAAGTTGCAAAAAGATCCCGCAGCCATAGCCAAGTATCACGATATGCCTGCTGAAATCTTCGAGCCTTTAGTTCATGTAGCCATGCGCGAGAACGCGTTAAAGTGCTATCCCAATCTGCCCCCAAGCTATCAGGCGCGGCCTGATTTACAACGTCTATATCAGTCACAGAAGTTTGTTCAGGAACGTTTGCAGCGCAAACAGTAGCGATTGTGGCACCCTGTGGGTTATGTATTTCTGGAGGAAGGGGACGTGCGTCGTTTTTATCAGGAGAGTTGGCAGGGCATACCCTTCACCAAGATCTCTCATCTCTCTTTTTTTCATTTGGCAGGATCCAAATTCTACTCGACCTTTTATGAAGAAATGTTTGCCCGCTACTCAAGTTGGGAGGCCTTGCCTCTTGAATGGCGGGAAAATAAGCATTGTACTGCAGATTGGCTCATCAACCGTATTAAGCAGCATCGTAAAGCATTGAACCTGGCCCCAAATGAGCCCTACCGTGTGCTCTCAATTGGCTGCGGCATAGGTTATGTGGAAAAATTACTCTTAGATGCTATGCCTGATCTTGAACTCCATGTGAATGAGCCGAGCACAGTTGGTTTAAAATGGCTACGCAGTTATTTACCCGCAGAACATGTCTATATTGGCATTCCGCCTACATTTCCATCTGACATCTATTATAATCTCATCTATCTTTCGGCAGTAGATTATACAATTTCAACCAGGGATCTCATAAACTTACTTGAAAATTTGCGAGCCCAACTGGAACCTGCAGGGGAAGTCGTGATTTTGTCATCGTCTTTTCTGCAAGAAGATTCGATTATTGGCAGTTTTGTCAATGCCATTAAGATCCTCATTCGGGGCGTTTTACATTATCTAGGTGTGCGTCCCCAGCAATTTTGGGGTTGGCGGAGAACCCGCAAAGATTACTGGCAGCTGCTGAAACAGGTGGGCTTCTTTCAGGTGGAAGATGGTTTTTTGGAAAAATCTCCTGAAACCTATTGGATTGTCGGGAAATAGTGTGGAGTTTGTGTGCAGGGAGCAGACATTTACATTGGGTTAGATATTGGTTCTACCACGGTCAAAGCCATTGTTCTGGACAGGGCTAGCGCGGTTCTGTTCCAAGAATATCGCCGGCATTATTCAGAGGTGCAGCGGCATGCTGTGGCCATGTTGCAAGAAATTGCAAGAGTAGTTGGTGAGACAGAGATTCAGCTCTGTATCACAGGCTCTGGGGGCATTTCTTTGGCCAAAGCACTAGAAGTGCCCTTTTTACAAGAGGTCTTAGCCTCCCATGTAGCTATCCAAAAAGAGATCCCCGATGCTGACTGTGTCATAGAGTTGGGAGGCGAAGATGCAAAGCTGACCTTTTTAACAGGTGGGCTTGAGCAGCGCATGAATGAAACCTGTGCTGGGGGCACAGGGGCCTTTATCGACCAGATGGGGGCCTTTGTGGGTACAGATGCCGCAGGCTTGGATGCTTTAGCTGCTAAGGCCAAGACCATCTACCCCATTGCCTCACGCTGCGGTGTCTTTGCCAAGATGGATATTTTGCCCCTGTTAAATGAAGGTTCATCTAAAGCTGATATTGCGGCCTCTGTGTTGCAAGCTGTTGTCAACCAGACGATCAGTGGTCTCGCCCATGGACGGAAAATTCAGGGCAAGGTGGTCTTTTTAGGTGGCCCCTTAGCCTTTTTGCCCTATTTGCGTTCACGCTTTACGGCAACCTTAAAGGATGTGGATGCAGCCATCTTCCCAAAGAACGCGCAGTACTATGTCGCCCTAGGTGCAGCCTATCAGGCTAAGAGTTTGGGAACCCCCATATCTATGGCGAAACTTTTGCAAAGGCTAGACATGGGCTTTGCCCCTGAAAAAACCCATCGTTTGCCGCCACTCTTTGCTAGTGAAAAAGAGCAGTTAGCCTTTCAGGCTAGACATGCAAGCTCCCAACTGCCCCATGCCTTACTTGAAGATGCCACAGGGAGTGCCTGGCTTGGCTTTGACTCTGGCTCCACCACGATTAAAGCTGTGCTCATTGATGATGCTG
Organism: Desulfovibrionaceae bacterium; assembly: GCA_017454005.1. Taxonomy (GTDB): domain Bacteria; phylum Desulfobacterota; class Desulfovibrionia; order Desulfovibrionales; family Desulfovibrionaceae; genus Desulfovibrio. The sequence continues at coordinate 16,819 of JAFTDU010000037.1, forward strand.
GGCAGATTCTCTATGAGCATTATGCACCCAATCGCGGGGATCCCCTGAAGGCTTCTCTTGAGATTTTGCACGAAATTTATGCCAGGAAAAACCCCAAGCTTGTCATAAGAGGGAGTGGGGCTACAGGCTATGGTTCAGGGCTCTTAAGCCAAGCTTTGCAGTTGGATGTGGATGAGGTTGAGACCATTGCCCACTATATGGCAGCAGCTTTTTTTGAACCCCGGGTGAGTTTTGTGCTCGATATTGGCGGGCAGGATATTAAATGCATGCGAGTTAGACAGGATGTCATTGACCGCATTGCCCTAAATGAAGCCTGTTCGTCAGGGTGTGGATCGTTTATTGAGAATTTTGCCGACTCTCTACATATCCCCTTACATGATTTTGTGGCAGCAGCCATGAAGGCTCAAGCCCCGGTAGATTTGGGTACCCGTTGCACAGTATTTATGAATTCTAGGGTCAAACAGGCGCAAAAAGAGGGGATTGCCATTGGTGACATTGCTGCGGGCTTGTCCTATTCAGTCATTCGCAATGCATGTTATAAGGTCATGAAGATCAAAAATATTGCGGATCTGGGTGAATATGTGGTGGCCCAAGGTGGAGCTTTTGCCAATGATGCCTTGTTACGCGCCCTAGAGTTGGAATTGGGTAAAGAGGTCGTGCGGCCAGCTCTGCCAGGACTTATGGGGGCTTTGGGCGTGGCACTTCTAGCCAGACGCAGACAGCAAAAAAAGGTTGCCTCAACACTCTTATCTGAAAGTGCCTTACAAAACTTTCAGGTTAAGAGTAGTACAACCCGCTGTCGCCATTGTAGCAATAGCTGCCTTTTAACAGTCTCGAACTTTGGTTCTGGCCGTTATTTTATTTCAGGGAACCGCTGTGAGCGGGGGGCAAGACAGGGAGGGACAAGTAGTCCCAATATGTATGCCTGGAAGTATACAAGGCTCTTTGACGCATATACGCCACTAGATCTAAAAGAGGCGCCCCGTGGGGTTATTGGTTTACCCCGCACCCTCAATATGTATGAAAATTACCCCTTGTGGTTTACCATCCTCACCAACTTAGGCTTTCGCGTAGAGCTCTCAAGTAATTCAAGTAAGCAGCTCTACTACAAAGGCTATGCCACTATTCCCTCCCAAACGGTCTGTTATCCAGCGAAATTAGCCCATGGCCATGTGTTAGATCTAGTCGAACGCGGGATTAAGACCATCTTCTTCCCCTGTGTGCCTAGAGAGCAAGGTGATCAAAGTTCTGCGGCAGGTACCTTTAATTGTCCTGTAGTTGCCGGCTATCCTGAACTTTTGCGCAACAATATTGCGGCATTAAAAGCCAAAGATATGCACTATTGTTGTCCTTTTTTACCTCTATCACGTACCCATTTGGCTCAACGTTTGCATGAAGAACCGCTTTTTAGTGCTATTCCACTTGCAGAATTAAATGCTGCTGTTGCCGCAGGCTTTGCGGAATTAGATCATTATCATGCAGATATTAAACAGAAAGGCCAAGAGATTTTAGCTAAGATTCAGGCTGAAAAGAGTCGCGGGATTATTTTAGCAGGCCACCCCTATCATATTGATCCAGAAGTGCAGCATGGGATTGCTGATTTTATTGCATCTCTAGGTGTCGCTGTGATCACAGAAGATGCTGTAGCCTTAGCTGCCCCAGATCCCAAGGATCTGCGTGTTGTCAACCAATGGGCCTATCATGCAAGACTCTACCGCGCAGGCGCTGTAGCGGTTGCTAAAGATTTGGCCGTCTTACAACTCTTCTCTTTTGGGTGTGGCCTTGATGCCATAACGAGCGATCAGTTGGAAGAGATTGTCATGAATGGCGGCAGTCTCTATGCGCAAATTAAATTAGATGAAGGCACGAATCTTGGTCCTGCCCGCATCCGGATTCGCAGTTTGCTAGCTACCATGCGTGAGCGGCCACGACGCAAGAGCTGTCAGGTGCAGAGTGGGGTTGTGAGTCCACCAAACTTTACCCAAGAGATGCGCACAACCCATACCTTACTTATTCCACAGCTTGCCCCCTTACATTTTGAACTCTTAGAAGCTGTCTTTACAGGCTCAGGCTATAAGGCGCAGGTGTTGCCGCGTGTTGAGCGGGCTGCCATTGATCTTGGACTGCGTTATGTCAATAATGACGCCTGTTTTCCTGCCATTGTGGTCATAGGTCAGTTATTGCAAGCTGTACAAAGTGGCAAGTTTGCCAAAGATAAGGTGGCCTTGTTGATTCCCCAAACAGGTGGCGGCTGTCGGGCGACCAACTATGCGAGTCTCTTACGCAAGGCAATGGTTGATGCAGGTTTAGAAGAGATTCCTGTGTTAGCGCTTGCCACAGGTATTCAGGGGCCAGGGCTGCGCATGACACCTGGCATGTTGTGGCGCTTAATTATGGCTGGCCACTATGGCGATGTCTTAGCTCGCATGGTGAACCGCGTTAAGCCCTATGCCAAAGACCCAAGTTTTGTAGATGCGCTGAAAGATAAGTGGATCAACTTGGCACGCGCCAATATCCTCTCAGGCAGTATTCTGCGCTTTGAGTACAATGTATTTAAAATGGTTCGGGAGTTTGATCGAGTGCCCTTGCAGGATACCCCAAGGCGTCCGCGTGTGGGCATTGTGGGGGAGATTTTATTGAAGTATCACCCCGACGCCAATAATCATGCGGCGGCAGTGATTGAAGCTGAGGGAGGCGAGGTCGTAGCAACAGATATAGTAGATTTTGTCCTATACTGTCTCTATGACGACATCTTTAATTACAGGCATTTGGCGGGGCCCAAACGTGATGCCAGAATGGCGATGCTTGGGATTGCCTTGTTGGAGTTATCAAGAGTGGGACTGCGTTTGGCGCTGAAGCTTAGTTCGCGCTTTTTTGCACCCACAAGCTTTCGCCAATTGCGCAAAAAAACTGCCAATCTCATTTCCCTAGGCCAGCAATCAGGTGAAGGCTGGCTCCTAGGGGCCGAGATGGTGCGCATGCTTGAAGAAGGTGTGCAGAATATTTTGTGTGTGCAACCTTTTGGGTGCCTACCCAACCACGTGGTAGCCAAAGGTTTGATGGGTGAATTGAAACGCCGTTATCCCCACGCCAATTTCATAGCTCTTGACTATGATCCAGGGGCTAGTGAAGTAAATCAGATTAATCGCATTAAATTGATGATGCGGGCAGGGCAGTTTGCTAAGTAAAACTGGGTTCCCGTTCATTGACAATTTGGAAGGACTTCATGGCTTTTACAGTGCCTGCAATCCCTTGATATTTTTCTACACCTTCCACAGTGCAGGTTAACATATCTTCCACATCGGTATTGAGCACAATGACATCCCCCACCTGCATGCGCAATAATTGATTGCCACTGATAGTCGTATGCCCAAATTTCACGACCAGTTCGACGGTAGTCTCAAGGAGACGTTCTTTTAAGCGGTTCATCCAGGCGTGGTCGACTTCCAAACGTTCGGTTTGGAAACTAGCATGGAGTTTACCACGGATGGGCTCAATGGTGGCATAGGGCAAACAGATGATCATGGAACCCAGGGATGTTTCCAGTTCCACCTCAAAAGAGATGATGACAACTACGTCACTTGGGGGCACAATGGTCGCAAATTGGGGGTTGATCTCACTGCGCACCAGTTCCAATTTCACATCATGCACCGGTCGCCAGGATTCTTCCATATTTTCAAGGGCAATCTTCACAACCTTATTGACAATGGCTTGTTCAATGCGTGTGAATTCGCGGCCTTCGACTTTGGGTTGGGAGCCAGCTCCCCCAAAGACATTTTCGACCAAGGCAAAGACAAGCCGTGAGTCAACAATCATCAAGGCATTGCCCCGCAAAGGATCCATTTTAAAAATATTAATTGATGTGGGTACAGGCAAAGAACGCATGAAGTCCCCAAATTTCGTCATGTCAATGGAAATGGGGTTAAGTTCCACACGTTTGCGGACTGAGTTCGACAAGGCATTGGTACAGAGACGAGCAAAGCGGTCATTGACAATTTCGAGTACCGGCATACGACCGCGGATGATGCGGTCTTGATTGGTGAGATCAAAGGGCACAATGCCGGTATTGTCTTCGGCGATTTCAGGCTCGCTTTCAATTTCACCGCCTGAGAGCCCTCGCAAAAGGGCGTCAACTTCATCTTGAGCTAAGACTTTGTTCATAAGTTCCTTTGGGCGCTCAACCACGCATTTTTTGTGTGTGGAAGAGCGCCATTCTATGCACTGTTAAATATTTCTGCACAATGTTATACTTTATTTAGGCGAACCATATTCTTGCTTCATTGGCAACATCGTTTTTATGCGCAATAACAGCAATTGAACAATTATGCGCAATGTTTTTCTGTCACAAGTAGTCATTATTTTTGCAGTATAAAATTTGGTAAAACCATGATTGTGGCATTTGCAGATACACGAGACAGCTTTAAATCAATACGTAATACTACTATTGACTTTAAGTTCATTTTTAGCTTTCTTGCTTCTTGAGACTTATGATACACAAAGTGCAAAATGATGCATCTGCAAGAGATATTTGAATATAGATGAGTTTTGCCACAAGACAAAGAAAAAGTTTGCCTGCTTTAATTTTAGCTTGAGAGTAGGCGGCAATTGAAACCTAAGGAAGATTTCTTGCGAACCAGTGTTGCTTCAAGAACTAAAATGTGGGACAGATCTGCAAGATTTTTAAGACGCATAGAGCAATTTTTGCATGTATATTGAATGATTTAAAAGAAAATCTAGAGAGTTATTTTTCTGAAGATATTTGCACAGTCACGAGTTAAGGCACCAAAGCTTTGGGGCTCTTTTTAGTTCTACGCTAAGCTAAAGGTCTCAAGCTGTCAAATTAAGGCAGGTTGCGCTATGCAGATCCTTCTGCAAGATCAAAACGGACAGAAGCTTGGGGTATACGATGTTGGTCAAGCTCTTAAAGACTCCCTTGCACGCTTTATTTTCAGTCAAGATGCTAGTCCTACTCGTGCCTTATGTGCTGGGCAGGGGCACTGTAGACGCTGTCAAATGCGCTTTGTAAATGTAGTTCTCCCGGTCACCCAAAAGGAAGAAGAGCTTTTAAGTCAAGAGGACTTAAGGCGTGGGATAAGACTTGGCTGTGAGCATTTAGGCGAAGAGCTTGTGGGTTTTAAGCAGGATATTGTGATTGAGCTTGCAAGCGATACAAAAAAAGCAAGAGTTTCTTGCAAACTTTTGCAAGGATCTGTGCAACTAGCCTTTGATCTAGGGACAACCAATATTTGCTGGCAGGTGGTTGGCACAGAGCTTTATGGTACATATTTAAATCCCCAAGGCTGTGTGGGAAGTGATGTGATGCTGCGTGTATCCACAGCCTTAGAAAGTAAATATTGGGCAGAGTGGCTTGCAGAAGTTGTGCGCAAGAGTCTTAAAAGACTTGTGCAAGATGTCGGATGCGATGTAGAAGAGATCTGTCTTGTGGGCAATACCATCATGACAGAACTTTTTTTGCAGCATAATGTGCAGGGTTTGGCACGATCTCCTTATCACTTAGATTTTCTTGGCCAAAGTTATGTGCAGCTGCCACATCTCCCACCAATCTATATTCCACCCCTCTTAAGCCCTTATGTTGGGAGTGATCTCGCTGCAGGTTTAGCGTATGTTAAGACTAAACACTTTGAGCCACCCTGGCTCCTTGTTGATCTTGGCACCAATGCTGAATTTGGGCTCTATGGGGTCTTAGATAAGCTTTATGTGACAAGTGTGCCCTTAGGTCCTGCCCTTGAGGGCATGGACATGCAGTGTGGAGCTAAGGCTGGACCCAATACTCTCAATAGTTTTGCGTTGACGCCTCAAGGTGTAAGTGCCTGTGATTTAGATACAGCCCAAGGTATTAGTGCCACAGGGTATCTATCCTTGGTAGCACACCTTGTGCGCTTAGGAGTTGTGCAAGAAGATGGCATGTGGGCTAAAAGTGCAAAACTGCCCATAGCCCGCAAAATTTTGGGGCGTCTTGTAGCACAAGGCAAGCGGCAGATTTTACCACTAAGTTGCAATTTGTGGCTAGATAGCCTAGATCTTGAAGCCCTCTTAAAGGTTCGAGCAGCCTTTGCTACGGCCTTAGAGCTTCTTTTAAAGAGAGCCAAGATGCCTAGTCAGAGTTTAAAACACATCTTGCTTGCAGGCGCCTTGGGGCAACATGTGGCAGGCCTAGATCTTGAGACATTAGGCTTTTTACCCCTTGGCAGTCACTCAAGACTTACGGCTTTGGGGAATGCAGCTTTAGCTGGGAGTTGTCTCTTGTTGCAAGAGTCAGGATTGCGAGAGGAATTAGCCAAGTGGTTGCAGGTGGCACAAGTTCTTGATTTAAGTACCCACCCAGATTTTGAACGCACTTATGTTGCCAAGATGCATTTTTAGGAGAGATCGTGCACAAGCTTGAGAAACGAGCCTTACTGAAACCGTTAACCCCAGAATATGTTGAAGCCATGCAGGCCTTAGAGGTTGCCCTAAAAAATGTGCGGCCCTTAAAAGCCAAGCATAAACAGAGTTTACCCACTGATATCAGGGAACTCTCCTATCTCTTGACCCTAGAGCGTGCAAAATTAAAAAATCCCTATTGGACACATCCTAGGAATCTCTCAAGCTATTTGTACTATTTTTTGCCGTGGAATCTTGTGCGTCTGGGGAGGCTTTTGCCAGGTTTAGACTTAAATAAGCTTTTTTTTAAAGAAGAAGTGCTCTTAGATCTTGGCGCAGGACCTGCTACCTTTGGGATTGCCTTGTGGCTAAGCCTACCTGAGCTGCAAGATCTTAAGCTCACATATGTGCTGCAAGATAGATCAAGGCAAGCGTGCGAACTTGGCGTGCAAGTATGGCAGAGGCTTGCAGCAGAATTAGAACTATCTTTTAGGTGGCAAGTTAAGATTTTGCCAACACCCATAGCTAGTTTAGCCAAGATCTGGCCTAGTTTGGGTCTTGCAAGACCATGTCTTATTAGTGCCGTCAATTTTTTAAATGAATACTATGGGCAAAGGCCAAGTTTGGAGCTCCATGAGGTTATGGAGCTTTTTTTAGAGGAAATTGGCCCACTTTTACAGGGATCTAGGCTCTTAAGTGTGGAACCTGGGACGCGTTTGGGGGGGAAGCTCTCTGTGGGCTTGCGTTTTGTGGCGCTAAAGCTTGGGCTTTATCCAATAGCACCCTGTCCCCATGCAGACGTATGTCCCCTAGAAGAGCGCCATAAAACCTGGTGTCACTATACTTTTGATATTAAAGGAGCTCCAAAATGGCTTAGGGAGCTTGGGGATGAGAGTGGCTTAAGTAAAGATGCGCTCTCCTTAAGTCCCCTATATCTGGGCTTTGAGCATGTGGCAGCTACTTCTGATATTAGAGTGCTCTCAAGTCCTTTTAGTGTACCAGGCATTAGAGGTGCCTGCAGATATGGCTGTAGTAAGAAGGGTTTAATCTTATTGGGGGGAGCTGAATCTCTAGCTCAAGGCAGCCTGTTATCTGGGATATCTTTACAATCGGCTAAAGTTGATCTCAAAAGCGGAGCACATATTCTTTTACTTAAAGACAATGACCATAATTAATCAAGATGTGTGGCTTACAAGATATGATAAGTGAAATTAATTAATGATCATATGATAAGATAATGAGCAAGTTGTCTTAAAACAATGATAGGCACAAAAGCATGTGAGATTCTTCTGGTCGGAGAAATATATCTTACAATCTAACTTGTTAGAAAAAATGATGTCTTGCGAACCACATGCTCTAATTATTTTTGATGCATGTATGTATTTAGATAATCAGCCACACACGCGTTCTTTTGGGACTTATACTGCAATAGAATTCGGCTAAAAATAAGATGTAAAATTCTATATTTTTTGATTATTCTTTAAAAACTAACTTGATGAAAGTCATACATGATATGGTTGAATCGTTTATAGATACAGAATTAAAAACTTTAGATTTATTCATCTTATTAGCCAAACCCTAAAAGCGACTTTTTTTCGAACACTCGAAAATGGATACGTTAAATTTATAAGGTCTATATATGCGTAGATGCCCTATTCGTTTTGACATCACGTCTGTTTGTGCAGGATGGATTAAGGTATTACTTAATTTTGGCGATGAAAATATCAGCATCCGCATCTCGTATGTCCTGGGTGATTATTTTGAACATTTTATTGAAATGATGTATTATTTTCATCCTGAAAATGATCCAGAATGTTGTCGATTTATCTCTTATGATAAAGGTGAATATTTTGTTATTGGAAGTGTTTCTTTTGACGAAGAAGGATCAAGTGTTGACTTCTCTTTGAAGCGCAAAAACTTCGAAAAAGAAATCGATTTTCCTGTCGATGTTACAATTGAAACACACAGAGCTGAAGATAAAAAATATTCATATTCTTTATATTTTTCAGATTTATGTTATGCGATTACAGATGCTTATACCAAAGCAATAAAAAACATATGGACTATATGGATATACAAAAGAAAGTTATGGTGATTATACAAAAATTCCACAAATTTTATTTCTTAAAAGTATTACCATTAAAAATTTAGATTATATTAAAGTTAAATATGATATTTTCGGAAGATCAAACATACAAAATGAATTAGAACTACTATTCCTTGATTTGAACTCAAAGAATAATATCTTAAACTATCTCAAGACAATGCTTAGAAAAATAATATTAAAAATATGGTTTTCATTGAATTAATTATTATCATTGACGCAAATTTCGTGAACAACCATAGTCTTAAAATTCGCTGATTAAAATATAAGAAAAGCAGCTATTACTACACTTATAACTGCTGGCTTATGAGATCAACGAAAAACTTAAAAGATTTTGCCACCCGCGCAGAAAAAATCAACATCGATCTTCCAAAACCCTAATTTAGTGCTCACAAGACTGGGGTATGCCTAAAGAGCTCAAAAAATATGGACACGCAGAAGATCCCAAACAAGTTAATAATATTGACAATCTTTGGGAATTATGAAGGATGAAATAAAAATACACATCCTCTGCTTGAATCCAATTATTGATTATGAGGGAGATGATATTGAGGATTTCTTATTACTGTTTATTGCTAGTTTCTCTTTCAATCACATCGTAGCGACTTTGAACATGACTCATTTTATAAATAAATTGTAAGGATCAGACTAATAATAATAATATAAGTAAGTCTAGGCTTTTTGCAAATCTTGAATTCTGAAATCTATAGGCGCTCAAACACTATCCAACTTTGTCAACCATCTGACTTTTATTATGTTAAAGTATATAAAAAGATAATTAAAAAAAATATAATTTTATATCTTATTTTTAAACTATTACTAACTTGACTTAGATCTAAAATTAGAATGAACCGCGTGACTTACAAAAGTGAAGTAAGTTATAATTTTATCAATTTTGGCCACTCATGAATAATGCTCATCTTTATCCATATACCCCAGATTATGTAGCAACACCAGGTGAAGTGCTCAAAGAACATCTGAATTCTAGGGCAATATCTGTACGTAGCTTTTCAGCAAAAACTTCCATTCCTATATATAGAACAATTATAAGTAAAAAATAATAATTGATCAATATCTAATATCTGTATATCAACACTCAACACTCAACACTCAACTCTTCTTTTTCCTCTTATAAAGTCTCCATATTTTTCCAATAACATATCTCTGTAACTTTTTTCATAACAATAAAGATCAAGATCCCAATTAATTTTTTTTCTTATATCACTTACGCAAACATCACTTAAAACATGTGTCTCATTAGAACAAAAGGCACCTAATTTATGTTTTAAGTTTAAATATATTTCAGGCCACGGATCAACTAAATTTGTTTGACAAAAATCTAGTACTAATTTTGCAATATCTCTGCCTGGTGAATCAAAATGAGTGCTATGAAAATAAAAATATGCGGCATAAGCTAAGCGGTTTACTCCAGGAGTATTGAGTTTTACGTGCGAAATCCAATGTTCAAAAGTCCAATTATTATACCTAAAGCCTGAAATTACTGTAGCAAGAATAGCTTCTTTAACTCTTGCTTCTAAATTTTCACAGCCAGTTAAAAAAATATGTAAACAAGTTTCAAAATCAGAATATTCAGTTAAATCCAATGCATGATAAGTTAATTTAGGCCGTGGAGTATTAGGCATATTCCATGCTCATATAAGATTGTTTATATATTTGTGATATATTTATTGAGAAGTTGATTGATCTATCATTTCTATTACATCATCAAATGCATATTGTACATTTGTAGAATTTCCAATATAATAGTTCCTAAAATCATTATATAATGCATATAATTTATCTTTATGTAAAAGATTTCTGTGTATTAAAGATATGATATCTATCCGATCTCTTACATTCCATCTCAAAATTTTCATAATTACAATGTCTTCTGGTGAAATAACAAAAATATTAATTTTACCTATTTGTTTAATGAATGTTGCTCTTGAAGGATAGTCTTTTTGTAATGCAGATACTGAAGCATTAAAATTGTGATCTAAAATAAGATCAATATTATTTTTTTCAAATTTTATTTCGTTGAAAAATATATTATGATTAAAGATTATATCAATATTTGAAGTACGTCTAGCAGGTCCTATCCAATAAGACATCGCTATACCACCGACACAATAGCCTTGGATATTGTGAACAAAATTTTTGGGTATTCTGTCATTTAATTGTGTAATTATATCAAAAAAAGCATTTACAATTTCATTATTTTCAATATCCATAAAGTATATTACCTATGATTACTGAGTTAACAACGTTTCATTTTTTGGGTCGTAGATGTTGATGGTACATAACGCTTTTGTGCAAACTATCACAATATGAAAGCATAGTATTCTCTATGATTATAAGTACTTTCGAAATACTCTTGATCTTAACAAATATGATGCTACAAACATAATTTATATGCATGACTCATAAGCAAAATCATGCAGTATGCAGATAGAACAAGATACTCTTTGTGTATATATTAACAATAATACAGAGAAAAAATCGCTATAATCTATAAATTGATATTGAGGTGCATATAGAAGTTGAGTTATTAAATTAATGGTGTAGTCAATACTATGGTTTTGTATCTCAAGAATTAGCCATAACCTTATACAAACTATTCCTGCTAAAGCTAACAGTGTTCAGAATTTAAAAAGTTGATGAAATGGCGCTCAACTCTATCTTATAATGGTAGTTGAGCGCCAAAAGGAAGTTTATGAAGTGGATCACGCATGAGGTTGGCGCTGTAGGTTTGGCTGTGACCTTACAGTTACCTTTGACCGCCGTAGTAGCCGCTTTTTTTGGCGGTATTCTGCCAGATGTTTTTGATCAACGCGTTGCCCGTGTGTTTTCTAGATCAAAGAAAGGGCAGCAGCGGGTGTTTGGGGCAGTGCATCGTGGCTTGTCCCACTGGTTTGGCTTGTATTTGGCTCTACTTTTTATGGTGGAAGTGTGGCCTCTCCCCTTATTGCTTCAAGAGGTGATTTGGGGATTAGGACTTGGGGCAGCTTCCCATGTGTTGCTTGATATGTTGACCCCTAAAGGCGTGCCACTGTTGCCCTTTAGCCGCAAACTGCGTTTAGCCTGTCCTATCTGTAGTACAGGGACTTGGCGAGAATATCTCTTTTTAGCCTTGATGACATTGACCTGGCTTATTGTGAATCGGGAGGCGTGTTTTGTGCTTTTGGGGCGGTTGCAGCGCTTTTTAGGCGGTTTTTAAGCTTATCAATGATAGCTTGGGCGTCTTGTGGCAAGAAGATGCGCAAGAGAGGCAGAAAGATTGCGAGAAAGAGAAGGCCTGCGCAACAGAGGCAAACAAAAGCTGTCACTTGGGGGTAGAGGCTCTGGCTTGGCCTAAGATACAAGATGCCAAGATATATAATAATTGTTGGGGGTAGAGTTGCCAAGAGGAGTCTGCAGGTTGTTGAACTAAATCCTGCAAATGTGGCCACACCAAAACGGCGGAGCCAGATGAGCATCAACCAAAGAATATAGCTACTGACACTTACAACTGAAGTTATAGCGAGCACGTTTGCGTGTGCATGCTGACTTAAAAAATAGTAGCAGGGTAGGGCTATAACAGTTATACAGGTGCCTGTGAGGACAGGTGTTAAGGTATCACATCTGGCATAAAAGGCCCGCACTAAGATCATATAGACAATCCACAAGGGGACACCTAAGAGCATAATCTGCATGAGGACTGTGCAGTTGGCAGTGGCAGCAACGGTAAAGCGACCACCTTGTAAGAGGAGAGTTAAGATAGCATCACTTGTGGCCCACATAAAGCCAACACAAGGAATGATGAGGCAGAGGGCTGTGCGGATAGCTTTGCGCAATGTTGCAAAAAATTCGTCCTCTTTCTCTTGGGTCAATAATTGTACTAAGAAGGGATAAGATGCTACAGCTGCAGCTTGACCCACTAAGCTTATGGGGACTTGGGTGAGCCTGCGGGCAAAATTTAAGAGGGCGACCCAACCACTTCCAAGGTAGCTGCCAAAGATGCGCAGAAATTGTTCATCGAGCATGATGATGGTTTGGCCAAGCATCAAGGGGAGAGCAAATAGCAAAAACTTTTTTAAGCGCGGATTGGTAAAGCAGAGTCTAAGTTCAAGACCTTGGGCGCGGGCTGTTAGGTACGGCAACAAAAAGGCGCCAAGAAAGGCTCCAAGACTAACACCTAGGCAGTAGCCAGTCATGCCAAAGTGTTGGACTTCTAGAGCATAGCTTGTCTTTTCTGAGAAGAGACAAGGGATGGCTGGCAAGAGCACGCCAACAAGGATGATGCAACCATTATATATTAGGGGTGTAAGTGCTGGTACCCGAAATTGATGCCTTAAAAATAATAAAGAGGTGAAACAACTACCTGTGAGAAAAAAGACTTGGGCTGGGAGCACAAGGCGCATGAAAAAGGCTAGGCGCAGCTGATCTTTGGGGCTAAAGCCAGGAGCTAGGATTGATGCTAAAGGTTCAGCATAGCACATTCCTAGAATAGTTAAGATGGTAGAGGCTATGAAGATCCAATTGACGATTGCGGAAAAGAAGTCCCAGGCACGTGCTGCATCTTCGCGAAAACTTTGAGCAAGTTGAGGGATTAAGGTTATTGAAACAAATGCACCTGCTAATAGATAGTTGATAATATCTGGCACCACAAAGGCTGCAAAATAGAGATCGGTTTCACTGCCAGTCCCAAACTGCCAGGAAATAATTTTATCGCGAATTAAGCCCATGAGGCGCGAAATAAGGCTACTGACAGCTAGTAAGAGGGCAGCGACACCTAGACGTTGTTGGGCTCCAAAAATAGGCATAAGATCAAGTTGGTTGCAGGTTGTTTTTTTACTTGTGGCAAAGAGAGCCTTGAAAGTCTTTAAGAGACACGTGAGGCAAATTTGAGAAATGCTTTGATAAAAAAAGACCCTCACAACAGATGTTGGAGGGTACAGCAAAAAGAAATATTATACGCGTAAATTAGTCGCGGTTTACACCTAAAAAGCGCAAAAGGAACAAGAAGAGATTGATGAAATCAAGATAGAGGGTTAAGGCGCCTAACACAACACCGCGTTGCAATGCTTGTCCATCATCAGTAGGTGCACCTTCACCAAATTGGCGTAATTTTTGGGTGTCATAGGCGGTTAATAAGGTGAAAATTAAGACGCCAATGCCGCTAATTACAAAATCCATGGCTGGGCTTTGCAAAAACACATTCACGAGCATGGCAATAATTAAACCAATGAGGCCCATAAAGAGGAAACTGCCAAGGGAGGTTAGGTCACGTTTGGTCACAGTGCCGTAGACAGACATGGCTAAAAACGTCCCAGCTGTCGCAACAAAAGCATTAGTTATGGAGCCTAAGGTATAGACCAAAAAGATTGAGGCTAGAGTTAGGCCGTTTAGGAAGGAATAGAGCGCAAACAAGAGTGTTGCTGTTTGGGCCGACATTTTGTGGATAGCTGCAGAAATGGCGATAACGAGACCCACTTCGCCAACGAGGAGAGCTATGAGCAGCACAGGCGAAGTTATAATCGAAGTCACTAAACTTGTATGGGAAACAATAAAGGCCGTAATGGCAGTAATACTCAAGCCAATTGTCATCCAAAAATAAACTTTGGACATATAGACAGACATGGCTGAGACTGTGCTGACATTCGTCGAAAAACGGGTAGGCATAGACATGGGTATAATTTCAGCGCATCCCTTCATTTAAGACAAAAGGGATTGTGGCGCTGCCTCCAAAAAAACTGTTTTGGTTACTAGAGAAATTCTTGTGGGCGCACAAGAGCATAGACGTAAAAAAACAAGGCCCACACTTAGATTATAAGATGCGTTGGCGTTTTTGCAAGTGGCCGCAGGCTTCTCTTAAGTGCCAAGCAAGGTTTGGCAGCAAATTAAGTTACAAATTTATTGCAGCTTGTTTTAGAAGCTAAAAATAGCATAAATTATAAATTTAAATCAAGTAAAACAGAATATTAAATTTAAGTCTAGGTTTGTATAGATTTTTCTCAGATACATTGAGAATATATAGAATATTATTTAAGTATTTTGTCCATAATATCTAAATTAATAAAGCATAAGTTTCAAAGATTAAAAATCTTGTCTCATCTAACTATCACATAATCTTTTGTTCTTTATAAAATGGACTAAGATTAATAAAGAGTTTCTGAAGTTGATTTAGATCATCACAATTGGCAAAAATATAGGTTAAGAGTTCTTCTTGGCGTGCTTGGCCAAGGGTGTGCGATACATTGAGAGAATCTTAATAAGACGTTCATAGTCCCATATATCTTTACTATAAGGATACATGGGAACAATACGCTCAATTTTGACCATATCTTCAGTTGCCCGCAAACCCCAATAGGGAATTAAATCAGAAGAGCCTGGCAGTTTTTCTTTTTGGCTGGCCTTGGCAAACATCTCTTGCCAAATATCTTCGTTAAAAGTGATAGCGCCATAACGCTTGGCAACATTTTGGCGTATTGCTAAGCATTGAAAACGGTTAATTCGGCCCTCGCGTTGTTCAAGATCAATGGGATTGTGGGGGAGATTCCAATGCACAATTTTTCTGCAATAATTATGAAAGTCTAAGCCCTCCTGACCTATGGATGTTGTTGCAAGCACAAAGGGTCTAAATGGGGTATTAAATGCATTTCTAATGTTTTTTTTGCGCTGTGTGTCCGATTCCTTAGTATCGTCTTGGGTGAAAGCTACAGCAAAATGTGTTCTTAGTTTCACCTGTTTACTATCTTCATCGTGTATATCTTTATTATGTAGGATGCGCTGCTTAAATCTTTTAAAAGTATCAACCGTATAGGATACGGTGTGTATATTTAGAAAATCGACCATCTGCGTATGCAGTAAGGTAACTAGATCTTGATCACGATCTCTGCCACTTGCTAAAAGATATGCATATTCATCAAATACAGCTTGCAGATTACCCTGTTTGCCATAGGTCATAAGATTCTCCCAGTGGTAATCAAGGGCATGACTACCAGAGTTGAGCTCTACTACAGCTATGGCTTCAGGTGTATTCATCCTATTTAGAAAGATGCGTGCCAACTGGCTCGGCAGATAGACTGGAAACGTGTCATGTGGCGCAAGATACTTCGTATAAGTCCTATACATTGCTTAGATGCAAGGGATCTTTTGCCAATGACGCCATCTGTATCCTCTTGATTAAGTAATTTTTCAGTAAATCTGCGCTCAAGATTATCTAAATCCTCTAAGAGCTTATTTGGATCGGTTTGCCTGCTATGTTCCATATCCTTACATGCATAAGGCACAAGTAAGAAATATTTGGCCCGGGTTTGCAATGTCGATGTTCCTGGGAAAAACATATTGGCAAAATCATCCCGTATGGGAGCAATACCTAGTTCATCAAGCGTACTACCTTCTGTTAAGAGGTTCAGTACACTTAATACTTTATTGCGCTCATTTTTAGAAAAATCAATCCATCCAAGTGATATATCTTCGTCCTTACTAGTTGACTATTTTATCATACTATGTATTTTAACTTAGAATTCAATCCTGATATCTAATTATACATCTAAGAAAATATTGAAGAAA
>JAFTDU010000038.1 GCA_017454005.1 Desulfovibrionaceae bacterium
CTTGAAATTGTAGATAAACTTTCGCATGTATCAATATAAAATATAATAAAATTTATTAGTGTTTAAATTTATATACACAATATAATTATATATTATTTAAGATAGTAAAATGATTTAACAATACAGATAATAATAAACATAAAAATACATCATTAAAATTTACTTAAATTTTATTTTATATCATAAATATAACTTAAAAATATTTCCTGATTAAAATATAAAAGTGTGTTCTATGTTTAATATTTAATATTTAGCATCTAGAATCTAGACTTATTAATCAGTATAAAATGTTTGTATAAAACTTCAATTAACTCCAATCCAATCCAACCAATTCTTCCGCCTGCTCTTTTTAAACTTCTAGCACAATCATCTTATAGTCTATGCAACAATATAGAGATATTGCTTCGCTCGCGTAGCTGCAACGTAGCTTAAGAATCTTGTTTTCTTGTCCTCTAGAGAGTCATCTTGTGCCTGCCACTCAGCTAAAATGACAGCAGTAAATTCAAGCCCTTTGACCCTATGTCTAGTAGCTAAGCGAATGCCTTGTTTAGTGCGATTGTCAGCTACATCTGTGTCTTTATTGGTCAAACAATAGGTCGGAACGCCTATTTCCTCTAAAGCAGTTTTGCAGCGCTCAATTTCTTTAAGTGACGGTAAGGTAAAACAGATATCTTTTTTATCGACGCCATTGGCTTCGAGCTCACTTACTATAGCAGCTACAAAACGCATGCGCTCTTCAAAATTCTCACAGGTTTTCTTGATAGGTGCAGGCCCGTGTATCAAAGAAATGTATTCCCCTTTGCTATCACTGCCGCCATCCAAATCATCAACCATCACCCCTTCAAGATAGTTTTGCGCCTGCTTTCTGATTTCCTCTGTGGTTCTATAGTTGATGCGTAATTTCTTAGCTCTTCCTGTGATAGCAATTCCACAAGACTTCAGTGACACAGGATTGCGATATATACGTTGATGGCCATCGCCTACAATGAACATATCATTTTTAGTTTCTTTCACCAAAACGCGCAGGAGTTTCAAAGCGTGCACAGAGAGATCTTGCGCTTCATCAACAATCACAGACCAGTATATGGCTTTTTTGTTGGCAAGGACACGTTCCCGTGCCATCCGCATAGCATCTTCCTGTTCCAAAAATTGTCTATCACGCATGAGAATGCGAAAGTCTTCGAAGATGGGCCATAATAATTTGCGCTCAGCACGTGTAATCCCTTTGCCGCGTCCGGTTCTCGGTGCTCTGATATATTCTTCAAACTTTGTAATTTCTTGCTGTTGAATCACATTTTTCCATTCATCTTGGCAAAACGCCCTATCAAATGGACTGTCAAGGGGCACAACCTGTTTCCAAATTTCTGCGACATCTTTTTCTGTACAAAACTTATAGTGGAAATTTTCTCGCTTAAGGTATGCATAGACCCATTTGTCCAAATTAATAATCTCAATGTGACTCATTTCTTCAGGACTGCACAAGCTTGCCATATTCTGGCGCAAATCATCAGCCAAGGTTGTCGAAAAGGTCGTGAAGAGTATTTTTTCTCCCTTAGGACATTTGGAAGCCAACCAGCGGGCTCTATGCATGGCAACCACGGTTTTTCCTGTCCCAGCGCCTCCCAGCACCCTGACAGGACCATTCCAATCCCTTTCGACCAAAGCATATTGGGTTGGGTGTAGAAAAATACGCCACTGCTCTAATGGCTTCTCTAGGGCAACTTCTAGTTCGTGGTGCTCAGGGTCGACCATAAAGCTACTGCGCGAGGTGGGATTTTTCAAAGCAGCTTTAAAGTCCTCGGTATCCACAGCCTCTTTTGTTTGAGCCTCATTCAGAATCTCTTCAACTTTTTCCCAAGAAGTGCCCTCCAAAAGTAAATGCAAGCATTCCCAGGTGAGCTTTGAAAAACAATTGGCATATTGCTCAAGTTCACTTGGTTCTATCTTCCGCAAGGCCTCACGATATTGAGCAGGCACGCCAAGTTGTGCAAAACGTTCATCTTGATACTCGGCCCATGGACAAAGAAGATTTGTATCAGATTGTTGTTTTGCTGATCCACGAGCCTCCTGCACCATCAGAATTTGCAGCCCACCTGTATGTACATCGATAATGCATTTGCGATTCTCTGCCCAGGCATTGGCCTCTGCACGTGGAGCCACCCAAAGCAAGACAAACACTGTATCACAATACATGACAATACAGCGATAATTCTCATCAATATTTAGGGCGATTAATTTCGGATCTAGCGCATTCAGTTTCTCATAATTGAGTTCAGGTTGGGTGGGATCTTCGCGAAACTTGCTTACTATGGGCAGCACTGTGTTCTGTACCGTCTTTGGAAGTTTTGCATAGGCTGTAAAAAACTCAGCGGAAATCGCAATTGTGAAGCGTGTTGCAACCATAACTAGACTCCAACAAGTTCGACCAATTTTTCAGGATGCTCAAGGGCCTCTGCAAAAGGTATAACCTGCCAACCAGACTCTTGAGCCGCAGTTGCCGAGGCCACATCGTCAGGTGCCACAATGCCAACCTTTTTATCTATCCAAGCCATTTCTAGTTCTCCCACTACGCATTCATTAGCATCTGTGAGCGGATGGCCCAATACTGGCAAGCTAAGTCCAAGTTCATGAATTTGCGTCAATAAGTTTTGTTCGCCAGGCAGATAAAGCAACTGCATGGCATCTTGCCAGGCCTTTTCATTTAAAGAATTCTTTGCAAGATTACTGGCTCTATTTTGGTGAATTTCAAGGTATGCACCAATATTACCTGAATCACAGTAGGCCGCAAACAGAGGTAAGAACTGAAATAGATTAATGGCTCTTAACAATCCAAGCCAAGTGTTTTTAAAGCTGTCTTCCTCTGCTCTATTACTTGCATCATCTTGCAAATAAAATAAGGTTGCACCTTCAAGATTATAATTATCCCCAAAGATACCAAAAAAGCGTGTGAGACATCCCTGCTGTTGCAGACTTTGTCTTTTTAACTCAGGTGGCATAGCCCAATTTTGAAAGACAGCATCTAGAGGTTGCAAGGCAGCCTGATAATCTTGCTCTATGGTTTGATGCTTCACTGCATACAAATAGGTATACATGGTTGCAAGATTAGCATATTGGAGCTCATTGGGCTCAGCCAAATAATCCAAGAACATCTCCATGGCATTTTTGCCGTTGACTCTCTCGGCCATATCGGCAAAATTAGGGATCTGTGCCCGCAAAATATCTGCCATTTGTTGCACTTGGTTATTCCAAATGGGCTCAATAAAGTCTGGTATAGGCTGAGATTCAACCGATTTCAAATAGGGTTCAATATCATACCAGGTCAAAGACCACACAAGATAATTCTTCGAATTCACAATGGCAGTACGTTGTTCCAAATCTTTGCCCAGGCGATCTTTGTGCCACTTCCAGCCGTCGGTGAAGAGCACAATGGGCTTAAGACCTTCTTCTGATTTTGCAGGATAGAACACAAAATCAGCCCTTGAGGGCACACTAACCCCCTCTTCTTGGCCCAATTCCACCTGTTGCTCAATTAGCCAATGTCTTTGGCCTATAGTAAGAAAGAAACCAGTTTTGCCGTGAATGAGCTCGTTTTTTAGCGCAATGGGGCGTTGCGCGGTACTAGAGCGTCTTAAGGCCTCAATAAATAAGCGCTCTAGCTCAGACTCAAAATTGGCTGAAATCGACACATCATCAAGACTTTCAATTTCTTTGAGTGTCGCCTTGTTGTTCACAATGGGCCGCAAAATAGCAATGGCCTTATGTTTAGAGATTAATGACGACCTGGCGCTGTTGCGATAGGCACGTAAACAGGCATAGCAACCATCCTCACCTGGTACATCTTTGCAATCACAATCTTCGAGATGTTTCAAGGCCAGTTCTAAAATATCAATGAGGGCCGTGCCCTCCATAAGTTGCTTTAAATACCCTGTACCTCCAGGCACCGAATCAAAGACCACCAGAAACTGTCGTTTAAAACCTGTGTCCTCAAGATCTGGTTCTGTGTGCAAAGTCGTCTGCAAATGTTGAAGCGCCCCGCCAAATTTGAGTTTCAGCCCCATATTAAAGGCCGCAATAAAGGATTCCAATTGCGGGGAACGCTCACTACTAGTAAATGGCAACAGTATTTTGATCGCTTCTGATTCAAAGTGTCTATAGAGATACAAACAGTCAATGCCAGCCTCTTCAGTACTTAATTTGGCACCTTTGCAGCCCCAATCATGGCGTGGATGCGCATCGGATAAGACGCAACCACAATATCTGCAGATTTTAAAGCCGCCCTTAGGCACGCTTTTTCCAGCGATAGTCACAGGTTCTGTGCTTTGGGGCACACCAAAGTTGATCTCGCGAAAGGAGGCTTTGCCAATATAGGCAAAGGCAAAAGTAGTTTCATTTGTATCAAGGGCAAAGGCTCGTTTACACTCAATTGGTGCATAATCTATCAAGAGATTTTTCACATAATCAGCTGTTGCACGACTTTCGGCACTATCATCAACCCGACTCGTACTATCAGAGGTGTTGGCAAAGACTTGGGACACGCGCAAGAGATTAAACACGCGCCCCGCATCAGCAAATTCCTCACTGCCGCAACGCGGACAAACTATAGGCGTTACGTCAGTATTATTGAGTTCCATATAAGAACATTCGGCACACATGCGCCAAGGTTCCACACAATCTTCTTCAAACCCGCGCTCACTTTTAAGCCCACCAAGCCCCTTTAGTCCCTTTGACACAAGTTTTCTATCATTTGTCAAAAGATCAACTTTGGTAATTGTTACCTTGCGTTTTCCAGCATAAAAGTTATTGCCAGGGGCAAACTCACTGATTGCCGAACTTGCACTGCGTTGATAGGTAAAGGTTTGCGAATCAAACTGTGGTTTTGTTGCGTCATCTAGCTTTTTATAGATCACAGAATGTAAGGTCACACCTTGTTCTGGGAAGGCATAATTGGGCAAAAAACTTTCATCGGCTAAAAATTCAAATGGCGAACGATTCAGGGCTTTCTTATAGAGTTCGGTCAAAGCAGAAATTTCGCGTGACAAAGTCTCTTGATCTTCCTTGGTAGTATCATCTACAAGACCTTGCGCCATCTTTTTATTGATCTCAGAACGCTTGGTACTGAGGTTTTTGCGCCTTTTCGCATATGCAGATGTTTCCACCTCTTCACGCGCAATCAGAGCAACCATTCTACTAAACAGGGGCGTTGTGCTGATATTGTCACTGCCCGTAATAAAAGATTTTAAATAAGTGCTCGTCTCAGGAGATAAGTGCGGAAACATGGTCACAAAATCATTATGCAGATCAGTGGCATTTTGTTGAATATATTCAAGCAAGTTATAGGGGAAATGTTGCCTCAGTTCATCATCACTGATGCGCCCCTTTTTGACCTTGCTTTGGATTTTCAACACATCTTCCATGGCACGTGGGATGCCAACATTGTTAGTGCCCTTAGCAATCCAACAATCTATGCAAAAAGCTGTGAGCTGCCGCTCTAACACGGCGGCGGCATTGAGAAATATGGCAGGCGGGGTCACAGCGCCACACATCATGAGCTTGGGCCTGGCAAAAAAATAAAGGTCATGGGAGCGACCTGTGGCAATTGTTATAGTCAAGGCATTGCCATTTTTACGGCCTGCGCGTCCTGTACGTTGCAGATAGTTAGCCTGGGTTGGTGGTACAGAACACTGAATAGTCGTAGACAAGCTACCAATGTCAATGCCCATTTCTAACGTTGGTGTACAGGAAAGCAAATTGAGATCCCAAAGGTGCCTCTCAGCATCTTCCCGTTTAAATGATTCCTCAATATCTTCACGATCTTTACGTTCCAATAACCCTGTATGTTCCGATGTAAATAGACGATACACATCGCCATGAGTATAGAGCCCAGCATAAAAATCAGCATCTTCTTTGAGCTCTAGGTAATGTCCGCGGCAAGCCTCACGCACACAAGGGGAATTCACCCAGACATTGTACTCATCAGAATCTACAGTGATCACCCGCCCGCATTGCTCACATTTTAAACGCTTCACAATGCAAGAAAGCTGCAAAGCATCTTGACTCAAGCCCCAGATAGGCTGCTTCTCTCTGCGTGATTCTGCAACTACCAAGCCATTGCGCTCTAAGAAGCTTAAACTAAGCTCATATAAGCGCATGATAGCTATTTCTTTAGTTGTGTCTTGGGTGTCTGTTGCCAAATATTCATGAAATACAGTACGTGCCCAACGTTGACACCAGGTCTCTTTGCCAGGCCTATAGAGAAAATCTAAGAAGCCTCTCTCTTCCTTTGCACTAAGAAACACAGGTACTTTGCTCCGTCGGCCAAACACAGGCATCCACGCATCGTTTCTGATGGCAAAGATATTACAATTATTCTTGGCATAGAAGTGTAATTTCTTGCCGATGGGTAATGTCTCGCTATAGAACACGGCACCAAGTCGACGCAAATGGCGCAAAAAACCAACTAAGAAGAGGAGAAAGTGCTCAAGAGAACAGTGTTTTAGACACTCTAATTCATTTATGGCTGCTTCATGTAACAATTTCGCTACCTGCTGCATCCGCTCAAAGGGCACAAAGGCCACAGCTGCGCCCATTTTTTCAAGAGTCCTATGCATGGTGCTTAAGTATGTAAAAGTGGCATAGAAATCCCAATCCAAACGCTTCTGCAACATCTCAAACAAGTGTTTATCTACTGATCCATCGGCCTTTGGGGCATCCTTCATTGTTTCATATAGGGGAAGCCACTCCATAGATGGAGGCAAAAAGAGCGCCACATATTCCTGTTTATTTTTCGTTCTCTTTAGCCAATACTCTTCAAACTTTTGCCTAAATTCAGCTAATAAAGGCTTAGTGTCTTGGGCGTGAAGACACTGTAATAGTGCTGCCTGCAACGTAGATCCATAGGTACGAGCACTATAAAACCCGGCGCGTTGTGCCGCATCCTGCACGTTGTCAGAAAAAGTCAGAATCTTTTTATCGCTATTTAAACGACTGGCTGTCAAAGTAGATATGACCGCACTTGTCAGACTGGCTGAACGACTTCCAAGAATGATCCATGGATCGTGGGCTCCACAACATGGACAGTGTTTTGCATCTATCACCCGCATATGTAAAACAGGCACTGGTTTTGTATTGCCACAATGCTTACAGCTTGGATCAGATGTTGGCAAATATAAGGCCCGACACTGACCACACAGATACTTGGTGTTCTTGCTTGCTTGACCATGTGTAGGCATGTCAGGAAAAAAGATATCGTAGGCTGGATGCTCACTAAAAAAGGTCTGATAAAGTGCTCGCGTATCAGTGCGCACCTCTGTTCCGCTTAAATTCGTCGTAGACACCCAACCAGCCAGCCCACATTCACGACAGTACACCACAGGCAAACAGAATAACTGATGATGATCATCAAGATCATCACGAAAATAAAGCTTGGGCTCTGCTTCAACTGTGGCCAACATCCCTGTTAATTCTCTGATCCATAATTGCGCCCGCATCTGGAGGAGGGGCACAAGATAGCCTGCACACTCTGTACGCGCTACACTCACTAGTGCTAACAGACTATTAAGCCTCGCTGCAGCTAGGGCATCGTTTTTGCGAAAGAGACGCTCCAAAAGCTCATCTTCTAAGACAACATCCGAGCCAATAGAGCGCACGCAATTGCGAAACTGAATATGCGCCTTGAGTTTATGGCCAAGAGCAATGAGAAAGGTTGGATTGCTAAAATCATTAACTTGGGCCTCTTCCCCAAACCAGGCCTGGTACTGTCTACATAAATACTCAACCTGACCTTCCCAAGGGACAGGCAAAAGTACATTGAGATCACTTGGCGTATCACTGTAGACGAATTCTGGTTCACTGCCTAAGAATTCTATCGCTGAAAGCCGATCCTCATGGATCACGGCATCTTCTTGAAAGTCTTCGCCAAAAATACTTTTGACATATTCTAACAATTGCTGCTTGGCATCTGCTTCATTACTCAATGTGGCCGAGGTACCTATGCAGCAAAGCTCACCTGTCTCAACCCCCAAACGCTTTTTTAAGCGCCTTATGAGACAGGCCAAATCTGTACCTTGGGCGCCATCAAAGGTGTGCAATTCATCCACAACCAAAAAGCGCAAGGTATCAGACTTATTATTGCTCCAGAGGGGTTTGTCCTCTATGCGTTGGAGGAGTAAGTCAAGCATTTTATAGTTGGTGATCAAGATGTCTGGTGGATTCTCCCGCAAGATCTTACGGTCAGTAATGACACTTTTCTCATTCATTATGGCTGTTGGGTTATCTTGCTTGCCACCAATATAGAGTCCTGCGCGAATCCCATGCAGCTGCTTACGTTGATAAATAAAGGCGGCAATACGGGCAGCTTGATCTGTCGCAAGGGCATTCATGGGGTAAATTAGAATGGCTTTAATCCCTTTGTTTCCTAGACGATACTCACGCAAACAGTGGGCATAAATGGGATATAAAAAACACTCGGTCTTGCCTGAGCCTGTGCCGGTAGCGACAATCGTCGATTTAGGACTAGCATCATCAGGCGAGAGACGTTCAAAAGCCCTTGCCTGATGCATGTGCGGCGCAAACTCTAGATCAAGCTCCGGGAACCATTGTTTGCTCTGACTCGTGCGAAAAGGAAGACCAAAGGAGAAATAAGGGCCTTTGATGCCTTGACCAGATGCAAGCCATGCCAAAAGCATCTTTTGAAATGCGCCGTCAGCAAGAGAGAAATTGCTTTGCAAATACGTGTTGAACCCTGTACGGATCTGCTCTGAAAGAATAGAAGGAAGCATGGTTGCACCTAAGAGTTAAAGCTGCGCCCCTAAAAATTGCGCTATATAGACAGCTACGATTCCCAAAATTTAAGCCCTACCCTACTCTATTTCTGCCCTAAAATAAAACTTGGCAGTGGCTCTAAAATCTTAATTGCCAAAGCTTATTTATGTAGCGTGATAGTATAAAGAGTATTGTGTGTCTTGTAATCATTGATATTAGTGAAGAAGATACTTGCTTTTAGCAATATTATATGTGAGCTATGTGCTTACATTTTGCTTTTATGTATAGAATTTATCATAAAAAGATTATCGACAAAATATATTTTGACTATATTAAAAAATATTATAGTTGAAAAAAACTAATAGGATTATTGTGGATACGCTTATATGTAGCAGATATGTCTGAGTGGCATATTACATTTCGCATTATGTTTTTTTGAATGGCTCATCCAAAAAAGAGTAATGATAACATATGCTTTTAAACAACGTCGTACAAATATTTTGGTGAAACTTAATAGTGTAAAAGTTATTAATTAATTTATGTTTAATAGTAAATGATGATTTAAAAAAAAATATATCAAGAATGTAATATATATTTATAGTAGTTTTATTATATTTAGCTTATCTAAAATTAAAAATAACATAGACTCATCTATTCTTAATCAATACCATGCAAAAATTATAGTAAACTTTAGATATATTAGAATTAAATGTTTAAATATTTGATACTAGCATTGATGATGTATTTGAGGAACGATAATTAAGTTGTTAAATTTTTAATTAAGTCGTTAAAAAAGGTTGTTTTTTAAAATTAAGCTGTTAAAAACAGGAGGGCGTTTTAATTAAGATGTGAAATTAGCAGGAGACACCATATGGGAAAAAGGCGAA
>JAFTDU010000039.1 GCA_017454005.1 Desulfovibrionaceae bacterium
ATAATCGGTCAGTTCTCAAACGTCCCCTAACTGGATTTAATCGCTCGCTCTGGTCTAAGACCCCGCCGCTTCAAATTGAACTCACAATAACGCGCAATCTGATATAGCCTGCTATGTTTACAATCACATCGGCAAAAAAAACGGTTGGCATATTTCTCGAGGCTCAATACAAAGCTCGCGATCGTCTCACATAACGCTTAGTCCTACACCTCACGGTGCATTACCCATATTAGAGATTCGAGGCGGTTTGTTAAACCTTACCTACCACAGGACTTTCACCTGCATCCAAATTAGAGTTAGCGTTTCGCACTGTAAATCATATTGGAAAAACTACAGATATGACAACATAGTCTCTTGTACAATGACGATAAACATTTTCCATGTAACTCAATAAATTTATCAGTAATTTATCGTTTAATTATTATGCATATATATTACTGCTATATGTTAAAGTAATTAATTGTTAATAATTTTTATTTATCTAATTTCTAGATATGTACTTCATATATCCAAAATATTTAATGAAAAGAACTACATGACAATATCTATATATAGCCAGAAACTTACACGTTGCTTGTAAATAACATGGAATCCATAGTTTCTAGGTTAAATCTATCACTCTATTATTTATAAAAGTTTGATCTCCTCACAATAAATTCACTATAGTAAATTTTTTTAAGTTACGTCACCTATCCCAAAATAAGTCTAACATTTAGGCTATGAAACCCCGTATGGCGTGCATGCGGGGCTTTTGTATTGCGAGACAGAAATATATCACACAAACTCACCTAACGTCGTCAAGAAGCAACATAGCGTAATAGATCACCACACAACGCAACGCTCAAGTGTAATGATCAAGCAGCTCAATGCATTATCAAGATTTCTACTTAGCACACCTATCGCTAAGCTTTGCAATAGATTAACCAATATCTGCTAGGATATAGCAAACAACATACTTCTTTGGCTATAAGCACATAAGCAACGATGTATGAGCTACAACATTTAAACTTTTGAAGACTTTCTCTGAAATGTAGCTGAGTTCACCCGTAGGTGTAAGTAAAAAAAATGCATCATATAGCTAAAACTAAAGCCGCACATGGCAACTGCTCAACCACTCTCTTGATTATCCTCTGCCGGATCACTGGCACCAATCCAACCACAACTTTCGTGCGCCCATAGATGTGATTAGCAAATATAACTACATCATACAGCTAATACTTAAGCCGCGCATGGCAACTGCCGCATCCAATCTATCTTAATTTATCTTTTGCCTTATCACTGGCACCAAGTCTAACTACAACTTTCGTGCGCCCATAGATGTGATTAGCAAATATAACTACATCATACAGCTAATACTTAAGCCGCGCATGGCAACTGCCGCATCCAATCTATCTTAATTATCTTCTACCTTAACACTGGCTCCAAGGCCAACCACAACTTTCGTGCGCCCATATATATTAGTAGCAATGAAAACTGCATCATATAGCTAAAACTAAAGCCCACATGGCAACTGCCGCATCCCATCTCTCTTGATTATCCTCTGCCTTACCACTGGCTCCCAGGCCAACCACACCTTTTATGCGCCCGTAGATGTGAGTAGCAAAGAAAAAACTGAATCATGTAGCTTAAAACTTAAGCAGCACATGGCAACTGCTCCCCCACCCTCTTAATTATCTTCTACCTTACCACTGGCACCAAGGACAACAACAACTTTTGTGCGCCCGTAGATGTAAAAGTAGCAAAGAAAAATCTGCATCATATAGCTTAAAACTTAAGCAGCACATGGCAACTGCCGCATTCCATCTCTCTTAATTAGCCTTTGCCTGATCACTGGCACCAAGGCCAATTTACTACTTTTGTTAGATTAACTACTATGGAGTGCGCCATATTAAAGACTCGCACATCTGTCTCTTGACGGATTTCTTGTGCGCCTTCAAAATCACTCTGATGTGGCTCCAAGCCTCGTGCTTAAAGGCCAAAGCTCTTATTACCTCCCAAAATGTTTAAACATAGTTGTAACAGAGCCCATGTTGTCCTTACCATTTTTTGCGTCAACCATTCAAAAATATTGGTGAAATGTAATAATGGCTCTCTAGCTATACTATACTTCACGCTATCATAATGTAGCTGCAAAAAGGATTTGCATATGAAAACAACTTTTATCAGTTTTATAAGTTTTATAAGTTTTATAAGTTTTATGTTTATATTCTTGATATCTATTGAAAATGCTTTTTGTTGGCAATGCAGAGTTAAAGATATACTAGATGGAGATACTATAACTATTTATCCTGAATTTGCAAAAGAGACATTATTAAAAATACGTTTATATGGAATTGATGCTCCTGAGATTGAGCAGGAATTTGGCATTGAATCAAGTGCATGTCTAAAAAAATTAATCAATGATGAAGCTTTAAATATTGAAACATATGGATTTGATAAATATAACAGAATTTTAGGTATTATATATTCTCCAAGTGGAGAAGATATAAACAGAAATATGATTAAGAATGGTTGTGCTTGGGTATATACACAATATTGTAAGCAACCTAGATGCAAAGAATGGATGAAAGATGAAAAAGGCGCGGTAAAAAATAAAATTGGACTCTGGAATGGCTCTGATGTGATTGCTCCGTGGAAGTGGAGGAGACAATTTAAGCAGTAAAAACATAGTGAAATTTTATTATATATATTTAGTTATATAGATTTTTTGTTAAAGAGATAAGGAGTATAAAAATATGAAATTTATCATCTACACATCTCTTACATCTCTTCTCCTTCTAATCTTTTGGTTTTTAATTTTAAGAAAAATCTACAGAAGAATAAAACCAGGTATTGATGCAACATTTGAGCTTGTAGATTCAGCCGCTATAGCAATTGGAAGTTCCTCAAAAGAATTTTTAGGATCATTAAATAGTGAATTGATTGAGTTCAATTCTAAATGTACAGTTAATGAATTTAAGAGAATGCTTGACAACAATAATAAATGTATAGAATATTGTAATAAGTTAATAAAAAATGATCAAACACGTGAACAAATAAAGCAAAAATCTATAGATAAATTACACAAAAAGTATAAAATGGCCACTATTGAATTAAAGAAAAATAAGCTAGACGCATTAAAATTTGAAAACGATAAACTTCATGATACCATAGAACGATTTGAAAATAAATTGGATTTATATTATCAATCAATTTTAAAATTAAAAGAATTTGTCATGTTGGACATTGTCCTTGATGAATCCAACAAAGAGATTGATAAATTAACCATGTAATACAAAAATAGTCTTCTCATATTTTTGAGAAGACTATTTTTTTTCTTATCTAAAAATTTTACATTATGCATATGATTTATTTTTGCATTAAATAACTTGAGATTATGATAATTTACTTAAAATTTAAAGTATCTTTATCATGCTAAATAAAATAGCGGATTTAGTTTTTAAGCTTAAGGTGCCTTTTTAAGAAACATAGTTATCCGCCAGTTATACTAAAGGTCATGGCGACTAAAAAAAGCGCTCGCATAAAGTCTGGTATCTTTTCTGCACAAGACAAGCTTTGCAAATCTAGCGGTGTGCGCCCGTAGATATAGGTATAAACACAAATCAGAGAGAGGATTGCGCAATGATGCTTGTACCATGCAGCAGAAAGAGAAATTACCATGAGTTTAGAATATTTGCGTTTGCACAAAACCTAGCGCATCTATCAAAGTCTATTTTTTATCATGGATTTGAGATATGTGCTACCTATGCTCATATAAACTGCTACGTCCATATTTATGGACTAATTCACATATGTAGGATGTGGAAATTACTTGACAAGTTATGACATGTATAAATTTTTTAGAGCCTTCTCATCTTATTGAGAAGGCTCTTTTTTTATGCTCTAAACATATTGCAAGATTTATCAAGTTTATTTTCCATATGCATTATCTAACAAACCTCATAAATATAAGAATTGTTCTGAATTTTATGAACAGTAAAGCCGCAAATTGCTTTTGCAGGCTCTGCGCTAAAGCTTGCAGTGAAATACCTAAATTCATCTTTAAACATCTAGAAAGATGTGTGCTTACGCCAAAGCCCTCTCCTAAAAAATGGGAAATCTTAAAAAAGCAAAAAGCGCTTTTGAAAATTTAGCTGTCTGCGCCCGTAGAAAAAAGTATCAACGGAAACATTACACTTTAAGGAAGCGCGTCATGCCAATCATCACAAACAGCTGGCTTAAAAAGACCACTGGTTCGAGAGCCCTTGAAGAACTTTTTGCAATGGCCGCAGACAATATCCCTACTGGTTATGCTAAATACCCTTGGACCTATCCTGGGATTAATCATGGCAAAGGCATACTTGAAAACGATGCGCAGCTTAACTGCTATATCCATGCATATGGACTCATGCACGTCTGTAAACTCTGGAAGGCACTTGAATATCTGCCACTTGATGCTGTTTGTAATGGCTTTGAAATCATCGATTGGGGGTGTGGGCAAGGTTTAGCTACATTGACTTTGCTGGCATGGCTTAAGAAATACTTTCCTGAAAGATCTATCCCGCAATGTGTTACGCTGCTTGATCTCTCAAGTGCTGCACTTAATCGTGCACAATACTTCGTTGGACGCAGTCTTCTTGGAAATAAAGTAGATATAGACGCTATCCCCGTTGATCTCTCACAAGGAACCTATGCCAGAGATGCCTATCCCAGATCATCAAAGCCAGTTGTACATCTTTTCTCAAATATCATTGACGTGCCAAGAATTTGTCATACTGCTATAGCGCAAGTAATCGCAGAATCAAAGAACCAAAGCTTTGTTGTCTGTGTGGGGCATCACGCAACAGCCAATGACGCAGCCCATTTTAGATGGCTTCTTGGTAATCACCATGCAGAATTGCTGCATCACGAAAACATTCAATATAAAGAACAGCTTAGCAACGGCAAGCTGTTTGGGTGGGATATAACCATCATGCAACATGCCCGCATGGCCAAGGCCGCCTAATTCCATATCAAAAGATCTTGCATAAGTTAATATAGCAGAAGGATTCATCTATGGTTCAAGAAGCAAAAATCCCCTGTCGTCTTGAAGACGGCACAATTGTTCAGGCCCAAGCGCCAGTCATCGTTTCCGCTAGCCGCAGCACAGACATACCCGCATTTTACGCTGACTGGTTCTTTGACAGGCTCCGTGCAGGCTATTCACTGTGGAAGAACCCCTTCAATGGCAAGTCCCTGTATGTCT
Source organism: Desulfovibrionaceae bacterium (assembly GCA_017454005.1). GTDB lineage: Bacteria > Desulfobacterota > Desulfovibrionia > Desulfovibrionales > Desulfovibrionaceae > Desulfovibrio. The sequence continues at coordinate 5,225 of JAFTDU010000039.1, forward strand.
CCTATAAGAACACGCGTTTTATTGTGTTCTGGTCCAAAAATCCGCGACCTCTGCTTGGGCATCTTAACGAACTAAAAGACAGGGGGATTGGCTGCTATATTCAGTTTTCCCTAAACGACTATGTTGCCGAAGGCTATGAACCAAATGTGCCAAGTGTTGAGGCACGCCTTAACACCTTTAGTCAGCTTGTGGACAAGCTTGGCCGGGGAGGTGTCATCTGGCGCAATGATCCCCTCCTGCTCACACAAGAGACAGGCGTAGATGAGCTCTTGCGCAAGACAGAACGCCTGGGCGACGCGCTCAAAGGTCTTACAGAGAAGCTTGTGTTTAGCTATGCTGATATCACCAGAGCCGTTTCTGCTAACCTGAAAAGGGCTAACATTGCCTGGCGCGAGTGGAGTGAGTCTGACATGCTATCCTATGCCAAAGCCCTTGCACGCATGAATGAAAAGTGGGGCTATGAGCTTGCAACTTGTGCTGAGGAAATTGAGCTAACCCCCTTTGGCATCCAACATAACCACTGCATTGATGAGAAGCTCATTATCCGGCGTGGCTTTAAAGATGCAAAACTTATGCAGCACCTAGGCGTCACAATCTCTTCTGATGCCAACTCTATGGTACCCATGCCTAGACCTAGCGGCGCACTGGATCTTGGCGGCGGTAAGTATGCTGTAGGCATGCAGAATATGAAGGATCAGGGACAACGAAAGAGATGCGGTTGCATAAAGAGCAAAGACATTGGGGAATATAGCACCTGTCGCCATTTTTGCGTGTACTGTTACGCCAACGGCACACACAACTCTGTCCTGAACAACTGGGCGGCCCATAGACTAACACGCAATGAGGCCAGCATCACAGGCCATATAAGCATGCCCAAGGCTCAAAGTGCGTAAGTATGCCTGAATCCCAAAGTATTACTCTTCTCCTTTTAAGTGCAGAAATTTTGAGCCATCTTTATCATTTGTCTGCCTATAAGAACAGTGCCTGCTTGACGAATTTAGCCTATCCATTAAAAGTGTTTAATTTATCATCACAGGCATTCATCTTTTTTCAGGGCAATATGTAAGGAGGGCTCATGGGAGATCATTCTATAGATTACGGAATTGACTATATGGCTAAAGAGCTAGCAAAAGTAAGCAAAAAGCAAAAGCTCTTTACAATGCAAATATCTAGCAAGAGCCAGCTTATGATTTTGGGCACTTTTGCTCAACGTGCCGGCTACCTTTGCTTGCCCTATTTACCGGATGGAGCCCTCGGGCGTCATTTCAAGCTGGCATATCCCCTAGCACAGGCCTCTCGTACAGATCTCTTGTCGCCACAAAACCCGGAGTACGTATAATGGGCCAGCTTGAGATAATCCTAATTGATCTGTGCGGGCCGTTTGAATCCGTGTGCAAAAAGTGCCTACTGAAATCTTGGAAAAGCTACGTGTCACCTGAATATACAGGCAAACAGGCCCAGACAGTCTTTGGCAATGTTGATTCCAAGGAAACCCTTATTGAAGAATTATTTTCGGGATTTAAGATCTTTGTGTTGGAACGCTCAAAACAGTTTGATAAAGAGCCCCTAATTAAACGCTATGACCCAGATCTTCCCCTAAATGAGCTCGAACGCGACATTAACAAAATTGTGAATCTCCTTGTCGATGACTATATCCACAATGACATTAAAGAGCGCCTGTTGAGGAAGGATAATTAAGTTGTTAAATTTTTAATTAAGTCGTTAAAAAAGGTTGTTTTTTAAAATTAAGCTGTTAAAAACAGGAGGGCGTTTTAATTAAGATGTGAAATTAGCAGGAGACACCATATGGGAAAAAGGCGAAACTTGTGG
>JAFTDU010000040.1 GCA_017454005.1 Desulfovibrionaceae bacterium
CGCATGGGGGGTTGAGCCCATCCCAGCCTCATTGGAAAAGAGTCCACGGGCTACCCCATAGCGCATAGCCTCTTTCACTCCAGCACCAATGATACCACCTGTTGCAGCTGACGGATCAAAGGCGCCGACAAAAATCATTTTAAAGGCCGCAGGAATTGCGCTAAAGTGGGTGATCACAATCCAGAGGCCGCCCAAAAGATAGAGGCAGGCCATGATCGGCACCATTTTCTCGGTAGTTGCCGCAATACGTTTGACCCCACCTGTAAATACAAGACCACCTAAGATTGCCAAGAGAATACCCGTAGCCCAGGTCGGCACATCAAAAGCTTCTTGAAATGCGCTAGATATGGAATTGGCCTGCACCATATTGCCAATAAAGCCTAAGGCAATAATAATTGCTACACCAAAGAATCCAGCTAACCATTTGCTCCCTAAACCTTGGGAAATATAGTAGGCAGGCCCCCCCCACATATGACCAGTTTCATCTTTTTTGCGATAGAGTTGGGCAAGAACAGCTTCAGCAAAGATGGTCGCCATACCAAAAAAGGCGGCAATCCACATCCAAAAAATGGCCCCAGGTCCACCCAAGGCAATAGCTGTGGCAGCACCTGCTAAGTTGCCTGTGCCAACTTGGGCAGCGATGGCTGTTGCCAAAGACTGGAATGAGCTCATGCCATTGCGCCCAGCTTTTTCACCAAAAAGCGTCAATTCTTTAAAGGTTTCTTTAAACAGATGTGTAAATTTGCGTACTTGGATAAAGCGTAGGCGTAAGCTGAAATAAATACCTGTGCCAACGAGTAAGGGAATCAATCCATAGATTCCCCAGAGTACACTATTTATATCCTTAACCACTTGCGTCAGTGTATCCATGAAGCCCCCGACTATAGCTGCTTATTGCAAACCTAATTAGAAAAATCTTGTGACCTTTTATGTACATGGAAAAAGAAAGTCTGTAAAGAAAGTGTACAAACTCTTTGTGTGCTTTGGTAATTCTCAAGTCGTGGTATACGAATACGGTAAATATTTTAATTTCGAGCATGAACACATGTTAGGATCTCGATTCATCTTTATAAAATAAATTATTATAAATTTTAGATCAATTATGAACGAACCGTTACTACTATATAAATTATAATATTTTATTTATATATTTTTATATTTTAAAATAACTACAATATATTATTTAATATGTTGTATACACGGTGTTATATTGCACTAAAGTCAATATATGATTATTTATAAATAACGTTTTGTACATCATATGTCTACATTTATTTAGTAATATAATGAAATATTTTTTGTGATAATATTCAAAAAAAATTAGCAACAGTCTTTTCTGTATTCAAAAAAAATACTATCAACTGTGCTAGATGTGTGGCGTCTAAAATCTATCAAGAAATCATCATAATTAATATCGAACGATAAACCAAAAAATAATAGCTTTGTTTGCTTTTGCAGTAATTTTGGTACTTCTAATGCTCCTTTTGTAGACCAACTAATTCTTTTTCTTCATATGTTGAAAATATTCTAATACTACAAAATATCCGCAATATAAAAACAAATATGCCCTGTTGATATTATGGATCAACAGGGCATACGCATCTTAGAGAAAATCAGAATCTACAGCGGCTTTTCCCCCACCAAGCATAATTCTAATATATTGCAAACCATATTCATCAACTGGGATAATGGGAAAATTCGCACCACAATTATCACAAACCGCTATAGAGACTTCTATGGGATGAGCACGGGGTACATGACGTCCACAATTAGGACAAGGATAGAAAAAAATTATTTCCATACCTTCAGGACTAACAGGAGATACTGGCTCATGCGAACGTTTCATAAAATATCAACGCAGATCCCACAGTCTTTAAGTGTGGATGAGCGCCCTCCTATCTTTTGTTAAGTTTTGATGCAACGTTTGCAAAAACTATGCTTTTTAAAACGTCTCACTATCTTTTGGTTGCACAAGTACTGTTTTGCGTCGCTAGATAAGTCGGAAATTTTTACTCCTTGCTGAACAATAAAGAACCGTTCCCATATATCAAAATCACAGTCTTTTGAAAAGAGATGTTGTTAATGAGATATGTAAATAAAGTATTATTTATATTTGGCAATTGTTGCTCAGAGCATTTTCTTTATGCATGTTAAGAGAAATGAATAGAATGTCGTCTATTATTTTCTCTTAAAAGTCTCTAAAAAATTACATTAATTCAAATACAAGCAAAACAACGGCAGGCTATGTTTTATGTATGATCAACCACAATGCTAAATTCTGTATTATATTGCCTAATAAAGAAGATTTTAGGCAATATGAAAAACAACAAAAGCTATTCAAATCTTAACATATCACAATTTGTGATCTTCTTGAATAGAACATTGCCACAACATGTTTGAACATGTATATTTCTATCTTTTATTATCGATCCATAATAGCACATGCAGAAGATAAAAAAACAAGTATTCTAAATAGTGTGCCATAAAGATTGGCACATTCAAGCACTAGCACTTTTTATGCTTGTTTATCACACACATCTCCTGCTAAGGATTCACCTGTCATCGGTGGTTCAACTTTAATGCCCCACAATCCCAAAATTGTAGGTGACACATCAGCAAGTCGGCCAGGCTTCAAAGTAGCCTGCAAACTATCGTCCACAAGAATGCAGGGCACAGGATTAGTAGTATGTGCTGTATGGGGACCACCATCAGGCGTCTGCATAACTTCGCAATTGCCATGATCAGCAATGATCAGCATACGTCCCCCACGCTCACGTACAGCCTGCACCATACGTCCCACACATTCATCAACTACCGTACAAGCTTCAATGGCAGCAGACAATACCCCAGTGTGTCCCACCATATCGCCATTGGCCAAATTGGTAATGACCAAATCATATTTACCACTGTTCCATTCGCGCACAAAGGTGTCTGTAACCTCACGGGCGCTCATGGCAGGCTTTAAATCATAGGTAGGCACTTCCTTAGGCGAGGGAATCATGATGCGTTGTTCATTTGGGAAAGGTGTTTCAAGGCCACCATTAAAGAAGTATGTCACGTGGGCATATTTCTCGGTCTCAGCTAAACGCAATTGCTTTAGGCCCAAATTGGAACATATCTCACCCAAACCCAAATTCACAGGCTCTTTTGGAAAAGCTACTGGGATTTTGTAGGTCGCGTCATAGCTTGTCATAGAGGCGATCCCAGACAACTTAAGCCCTGCCAGCTTGCGCGGAAATTCCTTAAACTCAGGGTCGATTAAGGTACGCGTAAATTCCCGCATGCGGTCGGCGCGAAAATTAAAGAGAAACACACCATCCCCATCGCGCATGCCAGGCTCTTCACCTGTCTTAACAAGACGCGCCTTGACAAATTCATCGGTAACATCAGCGTCATAGGAGGCTTGGATGGCACTTTCTGCTGTGGGAAAGACAAGATCTGCCTCACCACCAACAATTAATTGATAGCCTTCGGCAACCCGCTCCCATCTGTTATCCCGATCCATGGCATAATATCTGCCGATGACATCTACAATCTGGCAGTCAGGTAATGGTGCTATCTCTTCCTCCAAGGCCCGAATATAATTAATGCCGCTTTTAGGATCAGTATCTCGGCCATCCATAATGCAGTGGATGCGCACAGGCAACTTGTAACTTGTAGCTAAACGGCAGAGGGCAAACAAATGTTGAATATGACTATGGACGCCACCATCTGAGAGTAAGCCTGCCAAATGTAGCCTGCCGCCAGCATTTTTTATTTGCTTAAACAGATCCAATAGAACAGGATTTTTGGCAAAGTCCCCGCGTTCAATGGCTAAGTCAATCTTCGTCATATCTTGGTAGACGATCCGCCCAGCCCCAATATTTAAATGACCAACTTCAGAATTGCCCATGTAACCTTTGGGCAAACCCACATCTAAACCTGAAGCCAGCAAATGCGTATGCGGATAGGTTTTAAATAACGCATCAAGATTAGGGGTTTGGGCTTGAGAGGGCGCATTGGTTGGCCCAGCTTCCGCAATGCCCCAGCCATCCAAGATCAACAACAACGTGGGACGCACTTTAGGCATGTAAATCTTCCTCTCTCGGGGGCAACTCTTTCCACAAATCTTCCAAGCGGTAGAGTGCTCGAGTTGTTTCTAAAAAGATGCTGACTATAATATCATGCAAATCCACAAGCACCCATTCTCCCAGTTGATAACCTTCAACGTGCATATAGCTCGAGTGTTCAGCATGGGCGGCTTTGGCAATGGCGTCAGCCAAAGCTCTGGCGTGGCGAGGCGATGTGGCAGTTAGCACAATCAAACAATCAGCCAATCCACCACCTGATTGTTTGGAGATATCTAATTTGACCACATCTTGCGCTTTATGCTCAACGAGCAGAGCTTCGAGTGCCGCAATCCGTTCCGTGAGCGGCTTGGCAGAGGGAAATTGTTGTGTATTCATGCACTAATTTTAACCTATAAGGCACGGGTGAGCAACGTGCAACTCTTGGCGCAGTTTTAAAAAAAGATGCGCACCACATTTGGGCTCAAATTTGCCCAAATGTGGTGCGCTTTTTTATGTAGCATATTTTTTGTATCTGGCGCAGATGCTAATACTTTTGCTTGAACCAATTAAGTTCTTGTTCAAATTCTCAATATAAATAGCTTGATATGATTTTGAACAAACAAAATGAAGCGCCATAATTTGCTATGACTACATTTTTGTCAGAAGAAATATGATATTGAAAACAAATATATTATAGATTAGAGTGCAAATTATTAATTTATATTATTTTTCTAGCGTACATTTGAGTCTACAATTGTTTAAATTATTATAATTTTAATACAATATTAAAATAATATATACCAATATAATGCATTTTATAAAATTAATAATTCGATAAATTTTATATAGCAATATATGTAATCTTTATAAAAAATTATCTACAATAATAAATATATAATATCGAGCATGTACAATAATACTACAAGTATTTAATAAATAGTAAACAATATCCTTCTTACGTTTATATAAAATATTTGAATGTCATTGTACTAGAGCACAGGTTGTCCTTACCATTTATCTGGTTAGCCATTTAAAAATATCGACGAAATCTAATATTACATTACAAAAAATAGCCAAAATATTCAGCAATACTTACATTAAAAAGTATAGTTAAAGGTTAACTGTGCTTTCCAAGCATCATGTTTGCTCATGCGTCCTCTTTGTACATTTTCGCCTTGCCATGCACGAGAATGCTGCCAAGTACCTTGATCCATACAATTAACAATGTAGCCTAAATCAAGACCTAATTCGAGATTTTCATAGATCTTGTAACTATTGTCAACATTGATTTCGATTAATCCATCATTTTTCGTAAGATAAGGTCCTTCATATCCATTGGCATTATCAAAAGCATTGGGCCCTTGAAAATACTTGACCATCCCTGGATCATTGGTTCCTCCCCAATAAGCAATGCGCAAGGTGTGCCGCAAATCTTCCATAAAAGACATGTCACGCACTTGCAGACCAATACCCCAGGTACCAGCATAGGCTAATTTTTTCTCATTAAAACTGCCTTTGAAGCTATTCGCAGGCCAAAAATCCTGGCCCCCTGCCCCCATAAAAGAAGTAAATTTGCCGTTGGCCTTGATCGATGGCATGCGTTCTGAACCATTTTTCACATCCCCATCATCACCTGAGGCATACCAACCAAAGATCCCAGGAACGCCCCACTCCATCTTGTATTCAACTAAGCCCTTAATAAGCCAGCCTTCGCGGCGACTATCAGCCTGCTTATTAAGATTGGTTTTAAAATTTTTTACGGCATCCCTGCCAAAGCCCTCCACATAGCCATAGTTAAAATCAAGCTCAATGCTTAGGGGATCCCAGGTAGCTATCTGGACAGGAAGTCCAGCAAAAAAAAGGGATGTATAGGCCTTTGTGTGCCGAAAATTAAAATAGCGCGGTTGACTGCCCACATTGGCAAACAAAGATTCGCCGAGATTGCCTTCAAGGGTTGTCCAGCCTTGCTGATATTCATCTAAAGCATTGCGGCCCATAAAACCATACATAACCCATGGCGCAACCCCAAAATCCGTAAAGGTCAAGGGGAGACTTAAGCCCACAAGATCGAGGTTATCTAGGTAATGGGCATCACTGCGATTTTTATTCTTTCCCCAAGTGCCTTCGAAATTGTCATTAACTGGTCTTAGCCAAAAGAGGGTGGCAGAAGCTGAATCATTAACTTGATAACTTAGACTAACTCCTGCCACATCAGCCGAGCCCAAAATGGCTGAGCCGCCTGCGGCATTGGGGAGGGTAAAATTTTGAAGCCCCATACGGAACTTCAGATCTGTGTCAGGGACGATCCAGTCAAGATAGGCATTTTTCACCTTGACTGTAACGCCATCAGCCCCTAAAGCACCCCCAGCAGAGCCGCCATTGCCATTTTTCCCCCAGTCGGTATAGCCAATTTCAAACCACACGCGTCCCGAGAGATTTTCGCTTGCTACTGCATCTAATTGCAATCTTAAACGTTGGGTGGCTCCAAAAAGATCATCTTTAGGTGCACCTTTGCCGCCATGCAAAGTAGCGTTTCCTAAACCAAAGGCGACCCGCCACTCACCTTTAGCCTTGAAATCGATAGCACTTGCGCTCGCGCTTGAGCCAAAGATAATACTTGCCGCCAGAAAAATAATTGTCGCATGTTTCTTCAGATTATGTAAGAGCACTCTAAGCTCCTCATGCAACTTTATATCTTAAACGATATAAAGCATACACTCTTAAAATGTTACAAGGTGATAAGAAGTGATACATAAGAAGAGCTTATACTTAAAGATGTAAGCCATGTCAATAAAAAATTTCTTAATATACTTTTATAGCGAATAAGTTATAAATAATTTATTTCAAATATAATCTTAACGAAACAATTATACGAAATATATAAATCTATTTTTTTATTATGGGATCAAATATGAAAAATAATTATTCTCCTTGGTTCTAGAAAAATTAAAACACGCTAAGACAGCTTCTAGATTTTTCAAGCGTGCAAAAGACACTCAAAAAAAGGGCAAAAAAAAAGGATACCACAATGGGTATCCTTTTTATATATAAAAGAGAACTTAGGAAAAACTAGAAGGTGTAGTTGAAGGTCAACTGAGCTTTCCAAGCATCATGCTTAGACATATTTTGCTTAAGACCGTCGCCCCATCTTCTTGAATGCTTCCAGGTACCATTATCCATGCAGTTGATAACGTAACCTAAATCGAAGCCCACCTGTAAATTCTCATAAATCTTGTAGGTGTTATCAAGATTGAATTCAACGAGGCCATCATTCTTGGTAAGGTAGGGACCTTCATACAAGTCGCCGGTATCCCAAGAGTTAGGCGTAGAAAAATACTTCACCATTGAGACATCATTGGTGCCGCCATAGTACATAACACGGAAGGTGTGCTTCAGATCTTCTAAGAATTCCATGTCACGCACTTGCAAACCAACGCCCCAGGTACCAGCGAGGGAGTCTTTTTGCTCGTTGAATCTGCCCTTGAAAGTGCCAGGATAAAAATCTTGACCAGCAGCGCCTAAGAAAGAGCTAAACTTCTGGTTAGCTTTGATGGAAGGCATACGTTCAGAACCATTCTTGACGTCGCCATCATCACCGGAAGCATACCAACCAAAGATGCCTGGAACGCCCCAATCCATCTTGTATTCAACTAAGGCCTTAATTAACCAACCTTCACGGCGGCTATCAGCACGTTTCCAGTTGCCACGCTTGAAATTCCACACGTCGTCCTTGCCAAAGCCACCCACATAACCATAGTTGACATCAAATTCGATATTGACAGGATCTAAAGCTGTAACCTTGATGGGTAAACCAGCCCAGAATGTGGAGCAATAGGCGTTACTATGGCTAAAGCGATTGAAACGGCCTTGATTACCTACATTGGCATACAAAGAGGTAGTCAAATTACCATCAGATGTATTTAAACCGTCAGCAATAGTGTTACGTCCGAGCATACCATACATGGCCCAAGGAGTTACCTCAAAACCATCAAAGGTTAAGGGCACTGTAACACCAAAGAGATCAAAGTTATCTAAATAATGCCGGTCATTGAAGTTACGACGAGCGCTGCCATTAAAGTTATCATTGACAGGACGTAACCAGAAAGCTGTTAAGCCTACTTCATCGGTGAATTGATAGGAACCGGTGATAGCAGCAACATCAGCAGCACCAAAAATAGCGGAACCACCAGCAGCGTTGGGCAGGGTCAAATTTTGCAAGCCCATGCGGATCTTGAGATCGGTCTCAGGCACAATCCAATCTAAATAGGCGTTCTTAACTTTAACATTGACGCCATCAGCACCTAAGGCACCACCGGATGCGCCACCGTTGCCATTACGACCCCAATCAGTGTAACCAATTTCAAACCATACACGACCAGAAAGATTTTCCGAGGCAACTGCATCTAATTGCAAACGTAAACGTTGGGTTGCGCCAAACAGATCGTCTTTAGGTGTGCCAGCCCCGCCACGAAGGTTAGCATTACCAAGACCAAATGCAATGCGCCATTCACCTTTTGCCTTAAAATCAATAGCCTGAGCTCCTGCTGTAGCACCTAACACCATGCCAGCTGCAAGAGCTAAAACCATACAACTTTTCTTCATGCGGGTTAAAAAATTTGTTCCCTTCATGACTCCAGCCTCCTAGAACAATATGCCTAGAAAATTTTTTGCGTAAAAAAATTTGAACAAAGACTAAATAGCCTAAGCGCCAATCCAAGTCAAGCAAAAAATGCCTTGGCGTACAAATTTTTTTCCTGCCCACGGAAATAGCGGCTTGCAGGCTAAACTTTTGCTTAACTTTGGTTCAAAAATTTGTTGCGTTTCTTGCTTACATGCTCTTTTAAGACTTTGTAAAAAGTTTGAAACTTAAAAAGACAAAGAGTTTAGTCAGTTTTGAGATTACCTTGTGCTTAAGGTCTCAAATTGCCTGCAAGGCCATCTTACAGCCAATTGATGTTTTTAGATTTGCTTCTGACTCTCTCAAAGCTAGAACTTCAGGTCTGTGCGCGTTAAGCAATAAAAAAGCCCCTCTAATTTTTAGAGGAGCTAGATCTTAGGTTAGCTTGAAAAAATATGTTTAAACTTTACGCAAAATTTAAGTCAGGCAATTAGAAGGTATAGGCAAAGGTCAGTTGGGCCTTCCAAGCATCATGTTTACTCATACCATTGCCATTACCTTTGGTCCAACGGCGAGACCATGTGCCACGATCATAGCAGTTAATGATATAGCCCAAATCTAAATTGACAGACAAATTCTCATAAATTTTATAGGTATTATCGAGGTTAAACTCAACTAAGCCATCATTTTTAGTAAGATATGGTCCATCAAAAGTAATGTTGGACATGCCGGCGCCACTTTGATTGACATACTTGACCATGTCAGGACTGTTGGTACCACCCCAATATGCTACACGGAAGGTATGCGATAAATCTTCCAGGAAGGTCATATCGCGCACATGCAAGCCAACGCCCCAGGTACCCGCATAGGTCATATTCATTTCATAAAAGAGGCCACCCTTGACGTTGTCAGCCCACCAGTCTGTGCCGGCGCAACCCATGAAGGAGGTAAAATTGCCAGCACCAGCAACGGACGGAATGCGTTCAGAACCATTCTTCACATCACCATCATCGCCAGATGAATACCAACCGAAGATGCCAGGAACACCCCAATCCATTTTATATTCAACTAAGGCCTTAATTAACCAACCTTCGCGGCGGCTGTCAGCACGTTTGGCCCGATTATTCTTATAATCGAAAACGTCATGGCGACCTACACCTGAGACATAGCCATAGTTGACATCAAATTCGATGTTAACAGGATCTAAAGCTGTTACACTGATGGGAAGACCAAAAAACCATGCATCAGCATAAGCACGGCCTTTGCTTCTAAAGCCATAGGATAAATTTTGGCCTGGCAGGGTAGCAAATAAAGTGTTGGTCATATCGCCATCAGTGGCAGTGACATTACCATTGCGATCCCAGCCATTAGCGCTATCAAGGGCATTGCGTCCAATCATGCCATACATGGCCCAAGGCGTAATTTCAAAGCCATCAAAGGTTAATGGCACGGTTAGACCAAAGAAATCAATATTATCTAAATAGTGGCGATAATGGGTTTTATCGCGACCACGACCGTCGACGTAGCCTTGATAGTTGTCATTAGCTGGGCGCATCCAAAATGCCGTTAACGACACTTCATCAGAAAATTTATAGGTACCAGTGACAGCAGCTACATCACCGTCCATAATGGCTGAACCACCAGCAGCATTCGGCAAAGCAAAGGCTTGTAAGCCCATACGCACGGCGAGGTCAGTTTCCGGAACTGTCCAGTCAATATAGGCATTCTTAACCTTAACCATAATGCCGTCAGCGCCTAAGGCACCACCTTCATCACCATAGCCCCAATCTTGAGTACCGATCTCAAAAAAGACAGTACCTGAGAGATTCTCACTAGCTACAGCATCCAATTGCAACCGAATCCGTTGCGAGGCAGAGAAGAGGTCATCTTTAGGAGTCCCAGCGCCACCTTGCAGGTTGGCATTACCAAGACCAAAACCCACTAACCATTCGCCTTTGGCTTTAAAATCTACAGCCTGAGCCCCAGCTGTGGCTCCTAACACCATACCCGCAGCCAAAAACGCCACCATGAAATGCTTTTTCAATGTCTTTAAAGCAGCCATGTGCCCATCCTCCTAAAAAGTTACTCCGAGAGTAAAAAAATTTTGCCGCGTAGATTTTTTAACGTTCCCTTCAGCCTGTGTTAAAAAAGCACGGGTGCAAATTTTTTTACGAGTTCAAGATACACTCTTTAGAAATTTTGTCAACTCTTTGAAATTGAATTTCAGATTTTTTAAGAGTTGTCTACACAAGGATTACCTGTGAAAGTCTAATCTCCCAAAAACCTTGAGATTTTGCAGAATTTGCCAAAAAAGTTCGCTCTTCTTTACTTTATGTTCAAAGAGTCCATATTTCGGCCTGCCCCAATACATATATTATATAAGCAAAGCGCTACGCTAACGCCTCCACAAATTAGTACTTGACAGACAGCTATCACTCGTCTATAAAAGGCTCACTTAATGCTTCGCGGGAGTAACTCAGTGGTAGAGTGCAACCTTGCCAAGGTTGAAGTCGCGGGTTCAAA
>JAFTDU010000041.1 GCA_017454005.1 Desulfovibrionaceae bacterium
CGCTTCGCGTGACTTATGCTTTGAAATCTCCCCGAGCTAAAGGTTAAAGCTTCGCTAAAATTATTATGGTGCTTCGCACTAAAATTTTCTTACTAAAATATTTTTTAGCGCTCAAATTATTATTTAAATTTTAGAGTCGCAGACTCTCTGATTTTCATGTGCGAGCACATGGCAAAAAGAGTATCTAACGCAATTCGTGCAGCCTAAATTTCCTGCGTAAGCAGGCTTTTCGACACCGACAGGTGCAGCTTTGTGAGATTATTCCAGCATCCAAAAATAATTTAATTTTGAGTGAGCAAAGCGAACGGTTTAATTTCTCGCCGCAGGCGAGCCACACGGTATCTAACGCAATTGTCTACTGTACCAAATAATTTATGGCCAATTCACGGCAATTTACGTGAAATCTTCATCCGCATGGCAACTCAGAACTCAGAACTCAGAACTCAGAACTCACAACTCTATATTTGTTGGTCCAAATTGGTCCTTTTTACCAATTGTCGCTAAAAATGTTATTATTTTTTGCTTTTCTATAATAATATATTTATTTTTGCAACATTCAAGCAAATCTGGTAGAGTCCAGCTCTAGCTTGATGACATAAGAAAGCGTTTTTGCGTTATCCTTATTTAGAAATTCGGCAAATTTCAGTAACGAAGGATAAGCAGTATTACAACGCCTTCGTCTGCCTATATCTACCCGTGACAAGGGACGATATATCGGCATGGCGTGGGATTGGCTGTTTATTTCGTTACGGGCATGCCGAAGCCTCTAAATAAGTAAACCAGACAAGTCTCCACGCTATCTTTTTATACTAACCACGAAAACTACACCTTTTTCGGGAGACTAAAGAGGACTTTGAAACTATTATGAATACAAATTCGTGTTCCCAACTTATTAATGTTGTTGATAAAAATATGGACATTTGGAAAAATATAAATAAGCATATTTCTCCAGGTCAAGCACATTTTTTTAATAGACTCCAAAATGCAATTCCCGTTTGCTGGTTTGGCCATTTGGATTCATCTGCTCCAAAAGTTTTGACTTTTGGCCAAAATCCATCTTTTCATGAGTTTCCATCCTATCTGAGCAAACCACGCTTTAACGCATCTGTCACATCTCCTGTTCAAGATGTCATAACTTCTTACAACAGGTATTTTGATATCAACCCATATAACGCATGGTTTGGCAGTATCGAAAAATTATTGAATTTATTTAGTTCGTCATATTATTCAAACTCTCAATATTCAAGTGTTGCTATTCATTTTGACGCATATTCAATCTCTACGCGTAAAAGCGATGACATCAACAAATTAACAAAATTAACCAATGTTTTATCTCTATTGTCTAAAAATTTCTTTGACTTAGTTGAGAAACAAGATAATATTGAAAAGATTATAATTACAGGTTCACATAATTATGATTTATTCAAGAGCATCATTGGAATCAGTAATGAGAAGAAAATAAAGATTCCAGTTAGTTTTAGCAGAAATAGTTTCAAATTCATCAAGGCATATCACAATGGAATCCCAGTATTTTGCACAAGTGCATATCTGCCAAATTTCTTCGGGAAAATTAATTATTCTGAAATATACAACATATTAATAAATATATAAAAAAATGAAAACTAACCTATTCAAACCAATTTTGCTCGCTATCGCTGTGCTTTTTGCGGCCATACCGCTGCAGGCGCAGATGGTGAGCAACAACAACGACGACGAGGTCAACAAGGTTGACCAGTATGCTCAGCGTTATCGACCTGGGCAAGTGATTGTCAAGTTCCGAGAGAACTCGTCTGTCAATCTCAATTGTGAGAATGGCAAGTTGAAGTCAACTGGCGTCAGTGCCATCGATAAGGTAATGACCACGCTTGGCATTACCGATGCAGAGAAACTTATGCCACTCACTGGTGACATCAAGAACCGTGCGCCTCGCAAGGCAAAAGCGCTTTCTGGTCGTGAAATCGTTGAACCTAACCTTTCGAAGCTCTATTGCCTCAAATTCGAGGAAAACGAGGAACGTAATGTGCTCCAGGCTGTTGAGATGCTTAAAGAATTAAAAGATGTTGAGTTTGCCGAGCCAAATTACCTTGTTTTCATCCAATCTACTGAAGAATCTACAACTTATCAATCCGAACCGATGTTCAGCCAGCAATGGGGTTTGAATGCTATAAATATGCCTCAACTGTGGGAAATGCCCAAAACAGATGAAACTCGCCCCATTATTGCCATTCTCGACACTGGCGTTGATATCACTCACCCAGACCTTGCCGATAATATTTGGACCAATCCTAATGAGGCCGATGGTGCTGACTACGAGGACGATGATAACAACGGTTATGTTGATGACGTGCACGGTTGGGATTTCGTTGCTGGGACAGCAATTATTGGCAACGGCATGGATCGCAACGGTCACGGAACCCACTGTGCTGGCATTGCTGCCGCTGTTGGCGACAATGGCATTGGCATTACAGGAGCCAACCCAGATGCCCTTATTCTTCCTATTAAGGTGATGACTGATTATGGTATTGGTGATGCAGCCACTATCTGTCGTGGTATCGACTATGCTACGGCTTGTGGAGCTAATATTTTGAGTATGAGTTTTGGTTCGCCCTTTTCTTCTGAAGCTATGTACCAATCACTATGTAAATCTTTAACAAATTACGCTGTGTTAGTTGGTGCTGCTGGAAATAATGGGAAAAGCATTTATGATAGATATCCACCTGATAAATCTGGCTTACACTTTCCTGGTGCTTATGATATAGTAATTGGTGTTATGGCTTCTGGGCCTAATGGTCAACGTGCTGGATTCAGCAACTATGACCCTGATGGACCTTTTTATTCAAAGGATTTTCTAAATAATAATATTCAAGAGAATGAAGAAGCAATGTTGAATTATGATGTTATGGCTCCAGGTTTTGGCATTATAAGTACATATTTGAATGGCTCTTATAGAAATCTGAGTGGAACCTCAATGGCAACGCCAATGGTGGCTGGCGCTATTTCTCGTATTTTGCAGGTTAAGGGTTTTGATTATGCTATGGATCAAGGCTTAATGGGCGATATGGCTATGGCAAAAGATGGTACCATTGCCGATTTGGCTGTTTTTAATGCTTACAAGGCTGTAAGCTATGATGAATCAAATCGCCAAGTTGCGCTTGCGCTTATTGCTCTTGAAATTGATGACAGCGAGGGTGATGGTGACGGACAATTAGACGCTGGTGAGACCATTAGTCTTTGGCCAACAATTCGTAGTATGTGGGGGCACGCAGATAATATTAAGATTGCCATTAATCCTAATAATGATAATGTACCAAATGATGTCCTTGAAGTACTTGAAAACAATGTTGATTTTGTTTGGTCTCTCAATAGTCATGGTTCGTACAAGAGCAAAAATCCGATCCGTATCAAAGTAAATGACA
>JAFTDU010000042.1 GCA_017454005.1 Desulfovibrionaceae bacterium
CACGACTTGAGACTTGTGGTAATTGAATGGTTGTATTGTTGGTTTCAAAGGATTCAAGGGCATCTAATGTTGCTAATTGCACATTATATTGCAGCACAACCCGTCTATCACTGAGGATATGGGGGGTAATGGTCATGCTAAAGCCAGTTGTGACCTCGCCAGGGGTTAATTCGGTTTCTGACCCACTGTCAGTTGTCTCGACACTGGTACCCGCTAAATAGGCAATACGTTTAATTGCTTCAACAGGCGCTGGTTGATTATTTAAGGCCACAATGCCAGCTGAAGTGATCTGTTTGGCTTTACCGACCTTTTTTAAGGCTGTGAGCATACTTTGCGATCCTTTGAAATGACCATCCAAAATGGCAGCTGTTGCCGTGCCTAAGCCCTGACTTGCTTGCAGCGCTCCAGCGGCCAAGGAGACATGACTGGGCCCTAAATTGAGTTTAGGCAAAAGCGCCGCCACATCGAGACCTAGGTCGCCTGTATCATTGATCTCAAGGGAATAAACATTGACTTTCATGGCCACCTGTTTGGCATATCTTGAATTTACCTCATTGATATAGTTGGCGATTTGCCGCAGGTTTTCTGGGCGATCGCGTACTGTTAAAGTCCCTGCCGCTTGATTGCCTTCTGCTCGCCCTATCGGTGAAAGCATGCTGCGCACACAGTTTAAAGTGTCTTTAAAGACATCAAAACCTAGATCACCTTGATACTGTTGACTACTTTGGGAGGAGGTGGTGTGGGTGTTTTGGGTGGCACGCACATTGTTGCCTAAACTACTGCCACCTTGGGTTTCCCGACTTTTATTACTGAGTTGCGTGTTAAAACTCACCCGTCCTGGTGCCGTTTGTAACACAAAGGTTTTGACTAAGGTTCTAGCAAAGGTCACGGTGTTTTTGCCGACTTCATAATCCCAACCATAACCTGACTGGGCTGCGATCTGATCTAAGAGATTGCGTAAAGGACCACTGTGATTAATGTGGAGCTTGGGTGGGTAATCACCAGGTAGCTGCTGCATAGGTGCTTTGGGAAGAAGCTGGGCTATGGGGGGACTTGCACTACTTGACACTGGCGCTTTGAGATCATTCTCGGTCACCAAATTAACCTGAATGGGCAGAAGCTCCATGATGTTATCACAAATTTCTTGCAGGGAACCCTGGGATCTTAGGGTTATCTTTGATGTCAAAATTGGTACTGCTTTATCATCAAGTGCCACGCGCTGTATGGCTAAATAAGGACTATCTTTGACTAAACGATAAGGGTGCTCTTTACCTAAACTTTGAAAATCCTCTTCCAAGCTTTGCAGTTTCCCATGCGGATCTATCTTTGGACTACAGGCACAAAGAGCCAACACAACTAGCAGATTTATTAGTATGCTTAAATGTACACTTAAACGCATCGTTCTTATTCTCCTCGCACTTCAAGCACACGATTCACAACATATAATGTAACCTGCAAGGCTGCGCCTTCAGCTTTTAGTGTCCGCAAGATTTGCGCTAAGGCAGCTTCGAAATTTGCCCCATAATTTGCTGCTAAACGTACCTCAAAATCATAAGGGGCTTGCCAGATGAGCTCATAGCCGGCTGTCTTACACCAGCTAGCCAACTGCTGAGCTAAACGACCTGGGCTTAAACTATATGTGGCATCTTTGACTCTTTCTGGCGCGACATTTTGTTGCGGCGTTTGCTGCTTGCTTGCATGCTCTTTAGGCACAACCTGCTGCTCTTTTGGGGGCTTACTTTGCGCCTTACAAGCAGGCTGCTTAGAAGTTTTGTTCGAACCTGGTACTGCTACCACGCGTACTTTTTTTTGGTTAAAATCAAGACTAAAGGCCAACCTATACTTGTGACCTAAAGCCTCAAGCGCCCTACTCCACTTAAGCTTTTTAACCTTAAAACTTACACGCAACTGCTCAAGGTGTTTGGGAATCTCAACTTTAAACCCATGCGGCACAATGATGCTCATGGCAGTTATGAGGGGTAACTTGTGCCCTTCACCACTCAACAAAGTTGCCTGGTCGCGTCCATGCACCATAAGGCCTGGGCGTAGGGGCTCTGCTTTGACCTTGGCACTAGCTTGATTGGCGGTGCTTTGAGCGTAAAGAGTATTTTTACCTCCTGTCCAGGCCACATTTTCTCCTGGCAGATCCCGCTCAATGAGGCCCATATCTTCTACATTCTCGATATAATAAGCATGACACAAGCTACACGCCCCCATGATTAGACTCACAACTAATACACTCACTACCCTTACCATTGCGCTCTCCTCCGTTGTAAATAGAAACCAATAACTGGGTGCCGCTTGCCGAAGAGCTGATTTTTTAATGTGCGTAGGGCTGCCATAGGCGTTAGACCAAAAAAATCAATGATGGCAAATATGAGAATGCCAGCTACTGCAATGCAGAAGGTTTCTACGCACATATGGAAGGCCCAGATGAGTAAGCCCCACAATACCCTTGCATCAAACATAAAAAACCGCACAGGCCTTGCAGTATCGCGCCAATTAATTTGTGAACTGAATGTTTCTTGAGTCATAGAGATCCCCTTGGGAATTTTTAGCATAGCTATGTCTATTATATTTTATGTGCCAAATCTAATATATCTACAAAAATATGTGGGATCCTTAAGCAGGCTAAAATGTCGCATAGAAGTTTTAAGAAAAGGCATATGATCAAAAGTAGAAAGAAAAAGATCTAACTTATTTTTTATAAGTCAAACTTAATAATTAAAAGCGTAAACTGTAATCCAAGCAAAAACCAAGATATAGAAGCGTGAAAAAAAGTGCAGCACAAGCAAAAAAAG
>JAFTDU010000043.1 GCA_017454005.1 Desulfovibrionaceae bacterium
ATAAGAGGTATGAAACATGAAAGTAAAATTAGTTGATCAGAGGTCAAATGTTTTATTTCATCAAATTAGAAGTCTAAAATTTTTCTAAAAAAATTTGCAATCTTTTTTTAGTGTTCAGCAAATTATTTTTGACCGGATCCTAAATGTATTCAGAAAGGTATAGTTATTTACATAATATTGTTTGCATATATAGATATGAAAACTGTGATACAGAGAATGTAAGGATGTCATATAATGTCGAAAATAATTGATTTCGAAAATATAGGTTATTAGTGTTGAAAACAATGAGTGTTTAGCAGGAAAAATCAGTGTTATATTAAATACAGAAAGGTATAAACAAAAACTAATTGATGATCTAATTTAAGATTATCAATTTTTTTGTTAGTTATATTTACGGACAACGTTGAAAATAATAACATAATTTATTGACGAGAAAAATGCTTAGAGGAGTAAAGATACGACTTCTAACGACTAAGGAGCAGGCAATTCTTTTTTTAAAAAGTGCTGGCACTGCCCGCTGGGCTTACAACTACTTCCTTGATGCTTATGAACAGGCATACAAGGAGGGCAGATATATAAATGAGTGCGAAGTTCGCAAATACATCAATAATGTCCTGAAAAAGACAACGCATACATGGCTGAATGAAGTCGGGAGCAATGTCATGAAGCAGGGCGTGAAGGATGCTGCGCTGGCAATTAAAAGATATATTAAGGGTATATCGGGCAAGCCAAAGTTCAAGAGTCGCAAGAATAGCAAAATCAGTTTCTATGTTAATTATGAGAGCCTAAGGCGTACAGTGAATGGTTTTCATGGCGAAAAGATAGGTTTTGTAAAGACTGCGACTGCCCTGCCCAAAATCCCAAAAGACAAGAAATATTCAAACCCTAGGATTTCCTTTGACGGTAAGTATTGGTACTTGTCTGTTGCTTATGAGGTAGAGCAGGAAAAGGTTGAACTTACAGACGAGAGTCTCGGGATTGACCTTGGTGTGAAGGAACTGGCTGTCGTTTCCAACCAAGATGCAAGCAGAACAAAGTCTTATAAGAATATCAATAAATCTTGCAAAGTCAGGAAGTTGGAAAAGAAACTTGAGCGAGCTAAGAGAAGAGCGTCTCGCAAGATGGAAGCCAATATCGAAGACTATGACAAGAAACGCCGTCCGATATGGAAAAGGCCTCTTCGAGAGTGCCGAAACATTCAAAAGCAGCATAAAGCAATCAAACTTCTTTATAAAAAGCTGACCGACATTCGCAATAACTACCTGCATCAGACTACCACTGAGATAGTGAAAACCAAACCCTCTCAGATAGTTATGGAAGATTTGAATGTCAAATGCATGATGAAGAACAAGCATCTGGCAGAATCTATTGCCAAGCAGAAGTTCTATGAATTTAAGCGGCAGCTCAAGTACAAAGCTGAAATGTATGGCATAAAGGTCGTAGAGGTGGACAGATTTTATGCAAGTTCAAAGACTTGTAGCTTATGCGGGCACATCAAGAAAGATTTGAAACTTTCTGAACGTACCTATATCTGCCCTATATGCCGAGCCAAGCTGAATAGAGATTTTAACGCTGCCATCAACTTAGCAAACTACAAAACAGCTTAGAGAATTTTATCTTCATGAAACTCTAGGCATGTACCTATCGCTACTAGATATTTAAGCCTGTTGAGCGTTATACCAAACGAGAGTAGCTTGTTGCGAAAGCTTCAGCAAAATCGGACGCCATGAAGCAGGAAGATGTTTTGCGAAAAACATCACAGTGTAAATATATATAATTTTACATGAATTTGTATGTATTTATCGTAGCGGACACAGTGATTGCGCAAATTCAAACCAAGATGGATACTGTTGGTGCAGATGTACAAACGAAGATGGTGCAATTGCAGGACTTTATGGGGCAGTATAATGGCTATATGCAAGGCGCAAATTCTGCAATTTCTCAATCCAACCAAACCTTAAGCAGTTTGGCACGTGGTCAATAGGCGCCTTCATAGTTCTGATTTTGCGCATGTGATCATTGTATTGAGACTTTTTTAAACGCAAGCTAATTTAAGACTCGTAAAAGATCTACCATAAAGAGCCTATCCTGATATTATTATCAATGCTTATAAATTAGCTTATTTAAAATATATTATACTAAAAAAGTCCTCCAAAATATGTAATTTGGAGGACTTTTTGAGTAGATAAGCATTGTGTGAGTATTGATATGTTTAAACAATCTCTTAACTTAAAACTTACAAATATTTCTGCACACACTTGATCCAAAAAAACTCATCAAGAATTTTCTATAATATCATCTGTAATTTAAGCTCATATTGATTCTAAATATGTGTAAAGCTGCTTTTTAGCGACATATACTTATGTCTTACGCCTTTTTAAGCACTAAAATATAAAGATTTCTGCCCAAGATAAAGTTTCTATAATTTTAAGAAGAGCAAAATTGGCTCACGCAGCATAGCTTGTTTTCTGTAAGTCTCAAAGTGCAAAGTTCTGCCACATCTCTTTTTTTAGGATTCCAAGCAGAAGCATCTAAACAGTAAAGCTTAAAAGAGCTTGGGCCGGCCTCAAAAAAAAGTAAGCTGCCAACTTAAAAACCCAACCCATGCCCTTGAAAATTTTTGCATCCAACAAGCTTAAATATAGCCTTATGCCAAAGGCTCTTTGCCTCATGATTCTCTATTCTATCCCTAAAAATTAAGATCACATGCTCCCCAAAGATTTTTTTCTTGACAGACACCCCACATCTAGGCTAAGAGCTCTTCACCAAGCCCAAATCGCTACTTGGGCTTATATAAATGTAGCGAGATCAGATTGACTCTGATCTTCTGTGCCCTGATAGTTTCAGGGATTGACAATGGCAGGCGTTACCATGATGCCCGAATTGTCTAGCCGTTCCAGCCCGATCAAGGAACCCTTGAGCTTGTCTCAAAACCTGGGCTGTAAGGTAGGGGTAAACCCATCTGGTGACTCTGCACGACCAGCCAGTCATCTTGTTCTTTGACATAGATGATTATGTCTTGGCTTGCCTTGAGTGTCTTTTGATGTGTGAGGTTAAGCCTTGATCCTTCCTCCCTCCCTCTTCCTTGATCTTTGGCACTTTCTAGCCACATTCCCCCACCCTGGTTTATAAAGTTTTTTGGAACGTCTTTTTGTGTTTTAGCTACATAAAATCTTATCTATATGTTTTTTAAGAGGATTCGACCATCCTCGCAGCGAACCGTGGCGCCCACGGTAATGATTCTGTGTTTTAATGTGGCTATGTAACCATAACTATGTAGAGATTTCGACACAGAATCAATTTTTTGCAATCCATGGAGATGTCGCATGACAACAGTAGGCAGCGATCGCATTCGCATTAAACTTCGGGCCTATGATTACCGCATTCTTGATAAAGCAGTGGGCGAAATTGTTGACACTGCCAGGAATACGGGTGCAGGCGTGGCAGGTCCTATTCCTCTGCCCACCAACATTCATAAATACACCATTCAGCGTTCCGTGCATGTTGACAAAAAGTCACGTGAGCAGTTTGAGATGCGCATTCATAAGCGTTTGATGGACATCCTCGAACCCACGCAGCAGACGGTAGATGCCCTGGGCAAGCTGTCCCTCCCCGCAGGCGTAGACGTTGAAATCAAGCTCTAGGGAGGAAGTCATGGCAGAAAAAATGGGAATTTTGGGACGCAAACTTGGCATGACCCGAATCTTTGCAGGTGACGGTCGGGCCGTAGCTGTAACGGTCATTGAAGCTGGCCCCTGTCCAATTACACAGGTCAAAACTGTGGAACATGACGGCTACAATGCGTTGCAGATTGGGTTTTTGGCGGCCAAAGAGAAGCATGTGACCAAGCCCATGCAAGGGCATTTCAAACGTGCTGATAAGGGATTGTTCAAGCATTTAAAAGAAGTGCGTTTAACTGAGGCACCCACCCAAGAATTAGGTCAAGAGCTCACTGTCAGTCTGTTTAATCTGGGCGATGTCGTCAAAGTCACGGGTAAGAGTTTAGGTAAAGGTTTTCAAGGTCGCATGCGGCGTTGGAACTTTGCAGGCTCCAAAGACACCCATGGTTGTGAAAAAGTCCATCGTAACAATGGTTCTATTGGTAACAATACCTTTCCTGGCCATGTCTTCAAAGGACGCAAGATGGCTGGTCATTGGGGCAATGAAACGGTGACTGAGCAAGGTCTTTTGATTGTGGGAATCCGTCCTGAAGACAATGTTATTCTGGTCAAAGGCGCGGTGCCAGGTCCCAAGAATGGTCTAGTGTATGTGCGCAAGCAGTAGTAGGTGAAAAGATGGCAACCGTAAAAGTATATGATCAGCAAAAACAGGAAAGCGGCGAGTTGCAGTTGCCTCCTGAGATCTTCGAAGTAGAGGTCAAACCAGAGGTGGTGCACTTGGTAGTCCGGGCGCAGCTAGCCGCAAGACGGGCTGGCACCCACAGTGCAAAGACCCGTGCCTATGTCTCAGGTGGTGGCTCCAAGCCTTGGAAGCAAAAGGGCACGGGCCGTGCCCGTTCTGGTTCCAACCGCTCCCCCGTGTGGCGCGGTGGTGCCATTGTGTTTGGGCCAACCCCCCGCAGTTATGTCTTTAAGGTCAACCGCAAGGTCAGACAAAAGGCCTTAGCCATGGCGCTCTCAGCCAGGGTTTCCGAAGACAAATTAATGGTACTTAAAGGTATTGAATTACCTGAGGCCAAGACCAAACACTTTGCTAAGATGCTTAAACAGCTTGAATTATCCAATGCCTTATTTGTTTTGCCCAAAGAGAGTGCAAGTGTTGAACGTGCTGCCCACAATTTGCAAAGCATTAAGGTCATTACAGCTGATAAGCTCAATGTGTTGGATGTTGTTACATATAAAGAGCTTGTGCTGTTAGAGCCAACTGTGGGGCTTGTGACACAGCGTTTTGCATCCAAGGAGGCCTAATTCACTATGGAATTAACTGCTGTGCTCCTCAAACCACTTTCCACAGAGAAAGTCAGTAGATTGAAAAAAGACCATAATCGTTATGGTTTTAAGGTGCATCCCAACGCCAATAAAATTGAAATCAAGCAAGCTGTGGAAATGCAGTTTGATGTGAAAGTCGTGGATGTGACGGTTGTGCGCAAACGCCCGCGGACTATCACCCGCCAAGGCCGGATTGCTGGGCAAAAAGCTGGCTACAAAAAGGCCTATGTGACCTTGTCGCGTGCGGATTCAATCGCTGGGCTGGAGGGAGTGTAAATCATGGCTGTGCGTAAATTAAAACCCACCTCTGCGGGGCGTCGTTTTCAAACCGTCTCTGATTTTGCAGAGATTACGCGGACACGCCCTGAGAAAGCCTTAACCTGTGGTTTACCCAAAAAGGCTGGGCGCAATAATTTAGGCCGGGTCACGAGCAGACGGCGTGGTGGCGGTGTCAAACGTCTCTACCGCTGCATTGATTTTAAGCGCAATAAGGTTGGCATTCCTGCTAAAGTTGCCCATATTGAATATGATCCCAACCGCACAGCTCGCATTGCCCTTTTGCACTATGTGGATGGCGAGAAGCGCTACATCTTGGCACCTGTGGGCTTAAATCAGGGCGATATGGTCATGAGTGGGGTGGATAGCCGCACAGGACAGGTGGCTGACATTAAGCCTGGCAATGCCCTGGAATTATCGCGCATCCCTGTTGGTACTGTGTTGCACAATGTCGAGCTTTTTCCTGGCAAAGGCGGCCAACTCTGTCGCTCTGCTGGCTCCTATGCGCAACTTGTAGCTAAAGAAGGCAAATTAGCCCTCTTGCGTTTACCAAGTGGTGAAGTACGTCGTGTGCTTGCCACCTGCATGGCAACCGTTGGTCAAGTTGGCAATGTGCAGCATGAGACCGTGTCTTTAGGTAAGGCTGGCCGCAATCGTTGGCTGAATAGAAGACCCAAGGTGCGTGGTGTTGCCATGAACCCCATTGACCACCCCTTAGGTGGTGGTGAAGGTCGTAGCTCCGGTGGCCGTCATCCCGTGTCACCTTGGGGTATGCCCGCCAAAGGCTTTAAGACGCGTGATCCTAATAAGGCTTCCTCACGCATGATTATTAAACGCAGTGGTCAGAAGTAGGAGGGGCTATGCCGAGATCCTTGAAAAAAGGTCCATTTGTGGATGGACATTTGCTGAAGAAGGTGGATAGCGCCGTGGCCTCTGGCGATCGACGCGTTTTGAAAACGTGGTCCAGACGTTCCACGATCCTGCCCGAAATGGTAGGTCTGACCTTTGCTGTACATAATGGAAAGAAGTTTATTCCTGTGTTTGTCACGGAAAATATGGTGGGCCATAAGTTGGGTGAATTTTCCCCCACAAGAACCTTTCATGGCCATTCTGCAGATTCCAAGGCTAAAACTGCTGCCAAGAAGTAGGGATGTGTGATGGAAGATCAGCAAAAGAAGTATAGTACAGCGAAAGCCAGATATCAGCGGGTGTCGCCCAGAAAAACACGTCTTGTGGCCCGAAATATTACTGGTTTAGGCATCGATAAAGCCACTGAGATCTTACGCTTTACCCCCAATAAAGCGGCCAGGATCCTCCAACGTTTACTGAAAAGTGCCGTTAGTAACGCCGAGAATGCTAGTTTTGATTTAGATGAAATGATTGTGAAGGAAATTGTGGTTAATGAAGGTCCTTCGTGGAA
This sequence comes from Desulfovibrionaceae bacterium, assembly GCA_017454005.1. Taxonomy (GTDB): domain Bacteria; phylum Desulfobacterota; class Desulfovibrionia; order Desulfovibrionales; family Desulfovibrionaceae; genus Desulfovibrio. The sequence continues at coordinate 6,646 of JAFTDU010000043.1, forward strand.
GCGTTTTATGCCCCGCGCTCAAGGCCGTGCAAGTAAAATTCATAAACGGACCAGTCACATTACCGTAATACTCTCAGGAGAAAAGTAGTTTATGGGTCAAAAAGTACATCCGTACGGCTTTCGCTTGGGTTATAATAAGAATTGGCAGTCTCGTTGGTTCAGCAGTAAAGAATATCCCGCCTTTGTCTATGAAGATAGTAAGATTCGCGCCTATGTTAAGAAACGTCTCTATCAAGCTGGCTTAGCCCGCATTGAAATTGAACGGGCTGGCGGCAAGGTGCGGTTGATTTTATCCACAGCAAGACCTGGTCTTGTCATTGGCCGCAAAGGTGTGGAAATTGAAAAATTGCGTGTGGATTTAGCCCAAGAATTCAATCGTGAGTTTTCCATTGAGGTCAATGAAATTAGGCGTCCAGAAGTGGAAGCCCAATTGGTTGCCGAAAATATTGCCCAGCAATTAGAGCGCCGTGTTGCCTTTAGACGTGCCATGAAGCGCACCGTGTCTTTGGCCCGCAAATCAGGCGGCGAAGGCATTAAAGTTACTTGTGCTGGACGTTTAGCTGGTGCTGAAATTGCCCGTACCGAATGGTACAGAGATGGTCGCGTGCCCCTACAAACTCTTCGGGCCGATATTGAGTTTGGTTTTGCCGAAGCCCGCACAACCTATGGTGCCATTGGCATTAAGGTGTGGATTTACAAAGGCGAGATCCTGGATAAAGAGGTCGCACAATAATGCTCGCTCCCAAGAAAGTTAAGTATCGGAAATGGCAAAAAGGGCGCTTACGCGGCTTAGCCACACGCGGTGCCACCCTCGCCTTTGGTGATATTGGTTTGAAAGCTGTACAACATGGCCAACTCTCAAGTGAACAGATTGAGGCTGCCCGTATTGCCATGATGCGGCATATTAAACGTGGTGGTAAGGTTTGGATCAGAATCTTCCCAGACCGTCCTGTCACTGCTAAACCCCTTGAAACCAGACAAGGTAGTGGTAAAGGTGCACCTGTTGGCTGGGCTGCCCCTGTGAAACCAGGCCGCATTTTGTATGAGATTCGTGGGGTTGATTTTGCGCTCGCCCGTGAAGCTTTGCGTTTAGCTGCGCACAAGTTGCCCATTAAAACCGAAGTCGTCTTGAAGGAGGGTGTATAATGGCAGGTGTGAGTGTTGCCCTCAAGATGGATGCTTTGCGTTCTTTAAGTGTGTCTGAGCTCACCGAAAAGTTAGCTGAAAATCGTCTGGCCTTAGCCCGTGCCAAATTTGATCACGCTGTGACCAAGTTAGAGCGGACAAGTAATTTGAAAGATTTGCGCAAGAATATTGCGAGGATTTTGACCTTGCTGCAACAGAAAAAAGGGGAGGCCTAGGCCATGGACACCAATTTAAGTCACCGCAAGGGCCGGGTGCTGGTAGGCTTTGTCATTAGTGATAAGAATGACAAGACCATTGTGGTTCGGGTGGAAACCTTGGTGAAACATCCCCTGCTCAAAAAATATGTGCGCAGACGGAGTAAATTCACGGCCCATGATCCCCAAAATGAGTGCCATGTGGGCGATAAGGTCAAGATCATGGAATACCGTCCCTTATCCCGCAATAAACGGTGGCATTTAGTCTCCATTTTAGAAAAAGCTGTATAGGACACCAACATGATTCAGGTAGAATCTACGCTGCAAGTTGCAGATAATTCAGGCGCAAAGCTTGTGGCTTGTATTAAGGTACTTGGAGGCAGCCATCGACGTTATGCATCTGTGGGAGACATTATTGTTGTCTCGGTGAAAGATGCTATGCCCCATAGTAAGGTGAAGAAAGGTGATGTGATGAAGGCGGTCATCGTACGTACGGCCAAAGAAGTACGCCGCCTGGATGGCTCCTATATTAAGTTTGACGGCAATGCTGCCGTGTTACTCACCGGTCAAGGTGAACCTGTGGGCACGCGTATCTTTGGCCCTGTGGCGCGTGAACTCAGGGCACACAATTTCATGAAGATCATCTCCCTTGCTCCGGAAGTGTTGTAGGAGGAGTCATGCGGAAATTTCGCATCCATAAAGATGACAAAGTCTTGGTAATCTCGGGACGTGACCGTGGGAAAATCGGTCGTGTCTTACGGGTTGTCCATAAACATGATACTGTGGTTGTTGAAAAGATTAACATGGTGCGCCGCCACCAGAAGGGCAATCCCTACATTCAACAACCAGGCAAGATCATCGACAAAGAAATGCCCCTTCATATTTCCAACGTTTTAGTGGTATGTGAAGCTTGTGGTAAAGCTACACGCATAGGCTATCGTGAGATTGAAGTAGACGGCCGCAAGCAAAAGGTTCGTTTCTGCAAAAAATGTAATGAAGATATGAAATAGGGTGAGCACGATGACACGCCTTGAAAAGATCTATCGCGAAAAAGTAGCTCCTGTGTTGCAGAAAGAATTTAATTATAAGTCACGGATGCAACTGCCTGGGCTCGCTAAGATTTCGCTGAATATCGGTTTGGGAGCCCTCAAAGATAATAATAAAGCGGTCGAAGAAGCTGTGGCTGAACTCACCGCTATTGCAGGGCAAAAGGCAGTTGTCACAAGGGCCCGCAAATCCATCGCCGCCTTTAAAGTGCGTGAAGGCAATCCCATTGGCTGTCGCGTCACCTTGCGGCATGATCGGATGTGGGATTTTCTTGACAAATTGATGAATTTTGCTCTGCCCCGTGTGCGTGATTTTCGCGGCATTCCAGATCGTGGTTTCGATGGTCGTGGCAATTTTACCTTAGGAATTAAGGAACATACGATCTTCCCAGAATTAGAAGTAGACCGTGTGGAAAATCCTAAAGGCATGAATATTACCATTGTGACCACAGCGCCCACAGATAAAGAGGGGAAATTCCTCTTGGATCAATTGGGCATGCCGTTCCGTAAATAGGAGTTTATATGTCACGTACCGCCCTTGAAGTTAAAGCTAAACGTCCAGCTAAATTTTCCACCCGCAAGTACAATCGTTGTCCTTTGTGTGGCAGACCCCATGCCTTTATGCGGCAATTTGGCATTTGCAGAATCTGCTTCCGCAATATGGCCTTGCGCGGGGAATTGCCTGGGGTGAGAAAATCTAGCTGGTAATCTTTAGTAGTTTAAGTTTTTTAAGTTTTTGCCTAAAGCATAAACTAAGCTTTTTAAGCAATTGCAGCACAAGTTTTTTTAAATGATATTTAAGATGATATGAAGAGCGCTTTAGCTAGATTTAAGATCGATTTAAGATAGATAGTTATGCAAATTAATTTTTTGTTTTGTGGTGTTGGAAGTGGCTACATGGGGTAGCTAACCCACCCATAGAAGATTTAGATTGAAGATTTTGTAGGAGCAATTAATGTTGACAGATCCCATAGCGGATATGCTGACACGCATTCGGAATGCAAGCACAGTTTTGCATGCGAAGGTAAGCATTCCCAAATCGAAGATGAAGCAAGCCATCGCTGCTATTTTGAAGCAAGAAGGTTATGTCGACGATTTTGAAGTGGATGACACAGCTATTACCATCAATTTGAAATATGATCATGGCAAGTCTGTAATCTCAGGCTTAAAACGTATCAGCACCCCTGGGCGCCGGGTGTATGTCAATTCCCGGGAGATTCCTCGGATCCAAAACGGTTTGGGTATTTGTATCTTATCCACATCGCACGGGGTACTCGACGGGCAAACCGCCACCGAACAAAAGGTCGGCGGTGAACTTTTGTGTGCAATTTGGTAGGCGGTGCAGCATGAGCAGAATTGGTAAACTTCCCATCACCTTGCCCAAGGGGGTGGAAATTAAGCTTGACGACAAGCAAGTCAATATCAAGGGACCCAAAGGCACATTGACTACGCCCATCTGTCCCTTGTTAACCTACGAGCTCACCGACACTACCTTAACCCTGGCTTGCAAAGAAAACACCAGGGTGAGTGGGGCCCAACATGGCCTTCGGCGTACATTGCTTGCCAATGCCGTTGAAGGTGTGACTAAAGGGTTTTCCAAATCGCTTGAAGTGATCGGTGTAGGTTACCGTGTAGCTGTTAAGGGCAATCTCATTGAGCTCTTTGTCGGTTTTTCCCATCCAGTCCTTGTGGATTTACCAGCTGGCATTACTGCCAAGGTCGAAGGTCAAGTCTTGACATTGTCAGGCTGTGACAAGTGCCAAGTGGGTGAGATGGCGGCTAAGATTCGGCGCATTAGACCCCCAGAGCCGTATAAAGGTAAGGGTATTAAATACGTCAATGAGGTTATCCGCCGCCAGGTTGGTAAGAGTGGCGGCAAGAAGTAGAGGGCTCCATGAAAGCTAGTAAGAATGATACCCGGCTCCATCGCAAGATTAGGATCAGAAAAAAGATCCAAGGCACTGCTGAGCGTCCCCGTCTTGTTGTCTTTAGAAGCAATCTGCATATCTATGCGCAGATCATTGACGATACTAAAGGCCAAGCTTTAGCCGCGACCTCGACTCTAAGTTTAAAGAAGCAGGATGCGAGTTTGCATTGCAACATTGCTGGTGCCACCCGCGTAGGGCAAGAGATTGCCCGCATGGCTAAGGAAAAGAATATTAGCAAAGTGGTTTTTGACCGCAATGGCTATATCTATCATGGCCGCGTCAAAGCCGTCGCCGATGGCGCCCGGGAGGGCGGACTGGAGTTATAATATGCGGCAAGATACAGGCAACACTCCTGAAACACAGACCAATGATCTGGGCGAAATCGAAAAGATTGTTTCCTTAAATCGCGTCGCCAAAGTCGTCAAAGGTGGACGTAGATTTAGTTTTAGTGCTCTTGTAGTCGTTGGTGATGGTCAAGGTGGTGTGGGTTTTGGTTTAGGCAAAGCCCAAGAAGTTCCCGAGGCTTTGCGTAAAGCAACAGAGAGAGCTCGCAAAAATCGCGTGCAGATTGCACTTTTAGACGGCACCTTGCCTTATGAGGTCTTAGGCCGCTTTGGGGCAGGACGTGTCATGCTTAAACCTGCAAGCCAAGGTACAGGCATCATTGCAGGTGGTGCTGTGCGGGCTGTCATGGAAGCTGTGGGGGTTAGAGACGTTCTAGCCAAAGCCATTGGCACCAACAATCCCCACAATGTGTTACGTGCCACCATGCAAGGTTTACTCTCCTTGCGCAGTGCCGAGACCGTCTCAGCTTTGCGTGGCAAATCCTTAGTGGCACCGAGGAAGTAAGCATGGCCCAAATTAAAGTGAAACAGGTCAAGAGTCGCATCGGCAAGACCCCCATTCAACGCAAGATGTTGGATTCTCTGGGTCTTAAAAAACGCGAGATGGTCAAGACCTTTGAAGATACACCCAGTATCCGGGGTATTGTGAGAAAGTTAGGCAATATTGTGGCCATTGTGGAATAAAAAGGCGCGTGTTGCGTTTTTTTTCAAGGAGCATTCCATGCAATTGCAGGATTTAAAGCCGTTCCCCTGTGAGCGGAAAACGCGGCGCCGGGTCGGTCGTGGAGGCGGATCAGGTCTCGGTGGTACGGCAGGCCGCGGCCACAAAGGCCAAAATGCCCGTTCTGGCGGGGGGGTACGTCCAGGTTTTGAAGGCGGCCAAATGCCTTTGGCCAGACGTTTGCCCAAACATGGCTTTAAGAATTTTTTGTTTAGAAATCGCTATTCAGTCATTAGTCTTGGCACCTTGGCTAAAGCGTTTCCTGGGGCAAGTGAAATTACCCTTGATGCCATTTATGCGCGAGGTCTAGCCCCCCAAGATGCGCCTGTGAAGGTTTTGTCAGATGGTGAGCCGCCAGCAAATGTCACCATTCACGCCCAGGCCTTTAGTCGTAAGGCCCAGGAAAAGATTCAGGCTGCCGGCGGGACTGCTGCCGCGCTTGAAGCAACCAGCGCCAAAGCTTAAGTGTTTGGCATAAACGTCCGCGAAAGAGAAGTTCATGGCAACAGGATCACCAACTTTAAACCAAGGGCAGATGGATCTAGGGAAACGTTTAATCTGGACCTTTTTTATTCTGTGCTGTTACCGCATTGGTGTGCATGTGCCGATTCCCGGCGTGGATGCAAATGCCATCGCGCAGTTTTTTGAGAGCATGTCAGGAACCCTCTTTGGTCTTTTTGACATGTTCTCTGGCGGCGGCTTAAGTAATGTTTCGGTCTTTGCCTTGGGGGTTATGCCCTATATCTCAGCTTCCATTATTATGCAGCTCATGCAGGTGGTGAGTCCCAATATTAAACGCATGGCTCGCGAAGAGGGCCAGGCTGGGCGACGCAAGATCACCCAGTGGACACGCTACCTAACCGTCTTAATTACCTTGATCCAAGGTTTGGGCATTGCGGTGGGGCTTGAGAATATGACAAGTCCGGCTGGAGCGTCGGTAGTGCTTGATCCTGGGTGGCAGTTTAGGCTCGTCACCATGATGACCTTTACAGCAGGTTCCATTTTGGTCATGTGGCTGGGTGAACAGATTACCGAACGCGGCATAGGTAATGGCATATCTTTAATTATCTTCTGCGGCATTGTTGTCGGTATCCCTAGAGCGATCATTCAGTCAATTGCCTTGATAGAAGCGGGCGATATGAGCATTTTCATGGCAGTGTTGATTGTGATCTTTATGGCAGTAGTCACAGTCTGCATTGTCTTTATGGAACGGGCGCAAAGGCGTATCCCCATAAGTTACGCTAAGCGCCAGGTGGGGCGCAGGATTTATGGCGGACAGAATACCCACTTGCCCTTAAAGTTAAACACAGCAGGTGTTATCCCGCCCATCTTTGCATCGTCCCTCCTGCTCTTCCCTGCCACCATCGGGCAATTTGCCAATAATGAATATATTAAACGTGCGGCTGACTTTTTTGCACCCAATAGTCTTTTGTACAACCTGTGTTATGTCGCGTTAATGATCTTTTTCTGTTATTTTTATACAGCAATTATTTATGATCCAAAAGATATAGCTGAGAATTTAAAGAAACAAGGTGGGTTTATTCCGGGAATTAGACCTGGTGAAAAAACACAGTTTTATTTGGACGGTGTGTTAAGTAGATTAACCTTTTCAGGTGGTATTTATATCTCCTTGGTCTGTTTGATGCCAATGCTTCTAATCAGTAAATTCAATGTACCCTTCTATTTTGGCGGTACAAGCTTATTGATTTTAGTTGGCGTGGCCATGGACTTTATGAATCGGATCGAATCCTATATGATTTCAGGTCAGTATCAACATATGATGCAGAGGGCGCGAGCTGGCAAGGCCTGATCTCTTGGTACTTTTCAAAACATGGGCTGTGTAGATTTGTTGAATGTCAACAAATCTATACGCTCAAGCTTAGACCTTTGGCATAGGTTCATGAAAAAATATCACGGTGCCTATATAAAAAATGTCCACGAGATTGCTTGTTTGCGCGAAGCTGACAGATTAGTTGCCAACTTCTTAGATCTTGTGGGAGATACTGTGCGTGTGGGGTTAAAAACAAGGGAAATCAATGAGATGGCCCTTGATTTTTGTAATGATAACCATGTTAAGCCGGCTTTCTTAGGGTATGGTGGTTATCCATATGCAGTATGTACGTCGATCAATGAGGTCGTGGTACATGGTTTCCCCTCTGAAGTGGAGTTGAAGGACGGAGATATTATTAGTGTAGATTTTGGTGTTGAATATCAAGGCTTTGTTGGCGATGCAGCCAGAACCTATCCTGTAGGTGAAGTAAGCCCTGAAGCTATGCATCTCATGCGGGTAACTGAAGAGAGCTTATATGTAGGGATTGAACAGGCAAGACATGGCCACGATGTGTATGATATTGGAAGAGCTATTCAGGCCTATGTCAATGCCAAAGGTTTGAGTGTAGTGCGAAAATATGTGGGTCATGGTGTCGGGCGCAAGATGCATGAAAAACCTGAAGTACCCAATTTTAGTTGTCAGGGAACAGGCTTAATCTTGCACACTGGTATGGTCATTGCCATAGAACCCATGGTGACCTTAGGTACAGATAATGTCGATGTCTTAGATGATGGTTGGACGGCTGTGACATTAGATGGCAAGTGGGCTGCCCACTTTGAACACAGTGTGGCCATAACTCCTAATGGGCCGCAGATCTTAAGTATTTCGGATCGAGGCTTAAATCGCCACACCATTGCTTGACAGCTACCTTTAAGGCCTTTATTTTTTTAGGTTCTGCACTCAAGAGAAAAGCTTGCAAGAAGAGCTGAAAAAGAGAAGCTACTAAAGAGAAGCTACTAAAGAGAAGCTACTAAAGAGAAGCTACTAAAGAGAATGACTGTCTGTTTCTTGGCAAACGACGGTTTTCTTAAGTCAATATAGGAAAACAGTGGAGGCGGCGCTTGCTTTTGGCGCCGAATATCGATGAAAGTTAGACCCAGCGTTAAAAAAATATGCCCTAAGTGCAAAGTCATCAGACGTAAGGGCGTTCTCAGGGTAATTTGTGAAAACCCCCGGCATAAACAGCGCCAGGGCTAGGGCAGGAGTAGAACGTGGCAAGAATCGCAGGCGTGGATCTCCCACGCGGCAAACGCGTAGATATCGCCCTTACTTATATCTATGGCATTGGGCGCACCACAGCACTGAAAATTTTAAGTACTACTGGGATCAATTGGCAGCGTAATATAGATGATCTGTCGGCTGATGAGGTCAACGAAGTCAGAAAAGAACTTGAACAGAACTATAAAGTGGAAGGCGATTTGCGCAGGGATGTTTCTAGCAGCATTAAACGCTTGATGGATATTGGCTGTTACCGCGGCTTACGTCACAGACGTGGTTTGCCTGTACGCGGCCAACGTACCCATACCAATGCCCACACACGCAAAGGCCCCAGACATGGACTTGTCGGGAAGAAAAAATAGCATGAGGATTTGAGCATGGCACAACCGAGCAGCAAAGCAGCTAAGAAAAAAGAAAAAAAGAATGTGCCTGTGGGTATTGCGCACATTTTAGCCTCTTTCAATAATACCATCGTGACCTTTAGCGACACACGGGGCAATGCCATTTCCTGGGCTTCTTCGGGCCAGAGTGGTTTTAAGGGCTCCCGCAAATCTACGCCTTTTGCCGCCCAAGTGGCTGCGGAAACTGCAGCGCACAAGGCCCAAGAGAGCGGGATGCGTACCGTGGGTATCTATGTCAAAGGTCCAGGCACAGGGCGTGAGGCCGCCATGCGGGCCATTGCCCAAGCCGGTTTTAGAGTTGCCTTTATCCGCGACATTACACCGATTCCTCACAACGGTTGCCGGCCGCCTAAACGTCGGCGCGTCTAGTGCGAGACTTAAGTTTTAGGAGTTAACGAGGTTATTCATGGCAAAATATACCGAAGCCAAATGTCGGCTCTGCAGACGTGAGGGCTGCAAACTGTTTTTAAAAGGGGATCGTTGCTTCACTGAGAAGTGTGCCCAAGAGAAACACCCCTTTGTGCCAGGCCAACATGGTCATGCTCGTAAGAAGATCAGTGAGTATGCAATCCAGCTTAGGGAAAAACAGAAGACCAAACGTGCCTATGGGTTGCTTGAGCGCCAATTCAGGGGCTATTTTAAAAAGGCCGAAATGCAGAAAGGGGTTACAGGTACCAACCTCTTAATTCTCTTGGAACGCCGCCTGGATAATGTGGTCTACCGGTTGGGCTTTGCCAATTCGCGCAACCAAGCAAGACAGCTGGTGCGCCATGGCATTTTTACGTTGAATGGCAAGAAGGTAAATATTCCTTCTTTGCAAGTGAAAGTTGGGGACTGCATTGAAGTTCCTGAGGCTCAACGCAAGATTCCCGTCTTAGCTCAGGCTCAAGAAGTGATTGCCAGACGCGGCTGTCCAGCTTGGCTTGATATGGATGGCGCAGCTTTTAAAGGCACGGTAAAGGCTTTACCCGAACGTAGTGATATTCAATTGCAGGTGAGTGAGCAGCTGATCGTCGAACTTTACTCGAAATAAGCAGGTGGGACATGCTCAATAAAGAGGGTGAACGAATGATCAACTCCCGCAATTGGTCAGAGCTTGTCAAACCAGAAAAAATCATCAGGGATGAAGAAGATTTAAGCGATACCCACGGCATATTCATCTGCGAGCCTCTTGAAAGAGGTTATGGAACAACCATTGGCAATGCGATGCGCCGGGTGTTGTTATCTTCGTTGCAAGGCGCGGCCTTTGTGAGTGTAAAAATTTCTGGGGTGCAGCATGAGTTTTCGACCATCCCAGGAGTTCTTGAAGACGTCACCGATATTATTCTCAATATAAAACAAGTCCGCATGGCTATGGACACTGACGAGCCGCAACACTTGCTCTTACACAGGGATGAGAAGGGCGAGATTACGGCAAGTCAGATTCAGGAAAATCAACATGTGAAGATTTTAAATCCTGAGCTGCACATAGCGACCATGACGGAAGATAAACCCCTGGATTTTGAGTTTGAAGTACGTATGGGCAAGGGCTATCAGCCAGCCGATATGCACGAGGGGTTGGATGATAATATAGGTTTAATCAAACTAGATGCGAGCTTTTCGCCTGTGCGCAAGGTGGCCTATAGGGTGGAACAGGCGCGGGTTGGGCAGATGACCAACTATGACAAACTGATCCTTGAGGTTTGGACAGACGGTTCCATCTCCCCAGATGATGCCATTGCCTATAGTGCGAAGATTATCAAAGAACAAATTTCCGTATTTATCAATTTCGAAGACGAGGTTTCCGGCAATTCCGCCAAAGGCGCAAACGGCGGAGGGGAAATCGACGAAACCCTTTTTAGGGAAATAACCGACCTTGAGCTCTCTGTGCGGTCAACCAACTGCTTGCACGGAGCCAATATTATGCTCTTGGGCGAGCTCGTCCAGAAGACTGAGGAAGACATGCTGAAAACCAAAAATTTTGGGCGCAAGTCTCTGGACGAAATAAAAAGTGTATTGGTTAAAATGGGTCTCGACTTTGGCATGAAAGTTGAGAGTTTCGATAAGAAATATCAGGATTGGAAAAGGAAGCAGCAAAATGAGGCATAGGAATTCAGGGCGGAAGTTTTCACGGACGCCATCACATCGCAAAGTATTGATGCAAAACTTGACCAAGGCTTTGCTGCTCAATGGTAGAATCAAGACAACTCTACAGAAAGCCAAAGATATGCGCCGTGTAGTCGAGCCCTTAATTACCTTGGGCAAACGGAATGATCTTGCTGCGCGAAGACTTGCTTATAAAGTTTTGAACAATCACAATTTAGTGAAACATTTATTTGACAAAATTGCGCCCTTATTTCAGGACGTCAATGGCGGTTATACGCGCATTATGAAGTTGGCTTTTAAGAGACGTGGTGATAATGCCGATATGGCACTCATTGAATTTGTCAGGGAAGTGCCGAAAGAAACTTTAACTACCTTACAAGAAAAGCACATTGAGGCTCGTCCTAGTCGGCAAAAGACAGCTGAGGCTTAAGCGTGCTGCATTTTGATGATAGAATTGTCTTGTGTGAGGTTTCGCATAAGACAATTTTTTTAGAGGTGTTATTAATTAAATATGCACTATCAAAATTAATAGGATTTAGGATAGAATTGAAGAATAGGATTGAAGAAAAGTAATGAGGAAAAGTAATGAGGAAAGGATTGATGAAGGGATTGATGAAGGGATTGATACATAGTATTGATAAAAAGGATTGAATGGTATAGAATGGTGTGTAGGTGAGTGGATGTGTATGTGAGTAGATGAATAGGTGTGTAGGTAAGTAGATGAGTAGATTAGTGGATGAATGGATGAATGGATGAGTAGATAGATGGATAGATGAGTTAATTGATAAGTGGATAAGTGGATAAGTGGATAAGTGGATGGATAGATGTATAGCTGAATAGATGAATAGCTGAATAGATGAATAGATGAATAGGTGATTAGATGAAGAGATGAGAGGATGCGTGAATTAATTGATTGATAGAATGTGGGACTAAGGGTAAGATGAAGTTTGTGTGAGATTAGGTGTATGAGAGAAGAAAGTCGTAATTGTGGTGAATGGAGATAGGGGATTGTTAGAAGTTTGGAATGTTTGCTAGAGAGTGAATTTTGGAGAGTGTATGGATGTTGGAGAATATGTTGATGCGGGAATGCGAGTTTAGATATGAGAAAATGTTCTGACTGCTCAGTTCGAGCTTGTAGAGGCGCTTGTCGTGTTGATTGCGCAGATCACGGAGTTCATCGAGGGTGCGGTTGAATTTGTTGTTCCACTCCGCCTGTTGTGCCCTGTACTCAACATCAAGCTTTTCCTGTTGAGCTTCTACCTTAGCCATGCGGTTGTTTTGCTCATCCCTGCTCTGGTTGAGTGAATGCTGAAACCATGAGGCCTGACCAGTGACAATGGCTCCAATTCAAATGAGCAGGGTTAAAATCGTAGTCATAAACCAACGGGGAATGCCTTCTGTTCGTGTTTAATGTCAGCTATTTCTGTCTCTAGCCGAGAAAGACGTTCATTTATTTTCATAAATGATCCTCCTAATTGTTATAACGGTAAGAATATCAGTATCGAACTTACGAAATAGCCTAAATATACTATAGATAAGCTTTGGGAGCAATATTATATTATAGAGGATACACGGCTGACGCATTTGGATAAAGGAATTCTCTCGTTGGTGCTAGCATGTGCGCCTATTTGTTGTTCTGACTGCTCACTTCGAGCTTGTAGAGGCGTTTGTCATGCTGGTTACGCAGATCACGGAGTTCATCGAGGGTGCGGTTGAATTTGCTGTTCCACTCCGCTTGTTGAGCCTTGTACTCAGCATCACGCTTTTCCTGTTGAGCTTCTACCTTAGCCATGCGGTTGTTTTGCTCATCCCAGCTCTGGTTGAGCGAATGCTGAAACCATGAGGCCTGACCAATGACAATGGCTCAAATTCCAATGAGCAGGGTTAAAATCGTAGTCATAAACCAACGGGGAAGGGTCTTTAGCATGGTATGCTGGCCTTCAGTTCTTGTTTCATGTCAGTCATTTCTGTCTCAAGCCGAGAAAGGTGTTCATTAATTTTCATAAAAGATCCTCCTTCAATTGCCATAAAGTTTAGAATACCCGTATCGAACTTAGAAAATAAACTTTAATATACCATAAATATACTTTGGTGGTAACATTATATGATAGATGATCACGACTAACACATTTGGATAACAGTAGTAACTCACCTAAATGTTTTATGCGAAGTTGTGCAGAAAATTTCGAGTTGTATTTCATAAAAGAAAATCGGATCTATGATTTGATACTACAATACATCATTGTAAATTTGTGCTTCATAGTTTATAGTTAATTAACAACATAGATATGTTGATTGAATTAAATATATGCCAAAAAATCGAAAATATAAAAGAAAAATTTCTTTTGCTAATTATATCAATAATTTAAATAATATATGAATGAAAATAACTGAGGATATAAAAATAACTACTTGAACAATCTGTGTGTATTATGAATTGAGTTATGTTATCCAGAGATTCTGATATTTTATTATTTATAATTAATAATGATAAAGAGATAATTAATAGAATTTAAACTTATCAAAAATAGTAATGAATACTCAATTAATCAAATAGAACAAATAGAATAAATAGATCAGACTGCTGAACACTTGTTCAACATATTTACTTTGTTAATAAAATTTTTGATTAATACATTAAACATATTTAATAAATATATCGAATGTAAATTTTATATATTATTTAAAAATCAATTAAGTTATTTTAATTATATTAATTTATCTTAAAAATATACTTCACTATCTAAATTAAAGGAGATAGTAGAAGATGTAAAAGAGAATGTTGATTTATTATCTACACTAAAAAATAAAAAGTTTCTTATAATCAAGTAAATAGACATGCAGCTAAAGTTAGAAAAAAATACAGTGATTATGGCATTAAAATAGTCCATTACAAAAACAAACGTGTTCAGATTAAACTCCTGATACTCATGATCAAGAGCAGAATGTGGCTAAAGCTTTAACAGAAAGAACTAGTACCGTTGTCGTGAAATTCGTGAACACTGAATAGCTAATAAAATTGTTGAATATTTTTTATTGCTTATTACATATTAAAAAAGTGATAATAATGAACATCTACAAAACTCTATAATTTTCACGAATTTGCCAATAAACGTAATAAAACAGAGACATAATTAGATTAATAGAATATTTTTAGTATTTTTCGAACAAGTTAGAGCGTTGCTAAAAAAATGAAAAAAAAATTTTTTATACACCTAGGTTTGACGATTTGAGGAGATATTAATATATAATTCACTAGATAATATTCTATCAGGAAAATCTGTAGAGTAAAATGCAACACACAACTACGAAATAATAAAATATAACTTAGATACCTTATACTAGTATAGAATGTGATCACATATCTTGAAAAATATATTTATCAATGAAAAAGTATAAAACTAGACAAATGTAATTTTGTATTATATATTAATAAATTTATCTAATTTATCTAATTTATCTAATTTATCTATTTGAGATGTATGAGCAATTATCATTAGTTAGATTTCGGCAAAAATGGGAACAATGCTATAAGCAATATACTTAAATTATGTAAGAATTGATCATTTGGTATTGTATCATAAAAATAATATAATTTTAGTAACATAAGTACTTTAAAATTAGATGACTAACTGCCACTTTACCACGAAAATTATTTAAACAACTATGTTATAGAGATTTTTATGTAAATAACGTAGTTGTGTTATCATAGTGGTAATTTAAAATATAATAACTATCGTATTATGTTTAATTATAGTACTTCTTGACAATAATCTTGAAGAATAGTTTTTTGTTCAGTTGAAACTACCATTGCAACCCTATATATATTACAATTTTGAGAAAAGACGATAACATATCTATTCTGTTTAACTTGATTAATGGCTAATTTGAGAGCCTGTGATGCAGATCTTGTTTGGGGATAAGTACGTTTAAATTCAACTATAAAGTATGTTTTACCAGTAAAAATTTCAAGATCTGATTTACCGTGTGCCGTATCATGTTCTTTGATAACACGTAGAGATGGTATATAAGTTAAAGCAGCATATATTATATCACGCACAGATCTTTCATCATTAAATATTTTGCTTAAACTTGAAACACATTCATTTAATATTTTATTAAATATATTTATAATTGTAGATAGTTGTTTATTATCTATAGCTGATGAAATCATTAACATCATTTTTTTTAATGTTGATTTAGGCGTTAAATTATTTGCAAGAAGATAGAGTCTATATAAACTTGATTCAACTTCTTTATTAGCTAAAATTAAATTTGCCATATCACTATTAATAGTTTTTATAGTAAAATATCCAGCTTGATATAATAAAACATAATTTGGTATATTTGTTATTTCATACTTGTCACATAAAGTATAATAATCAACTACTAGATCGTCAGTGTCGTAAGAGAGAAAATCAAAATCATTAGTTATTGTAAGATAATTTATTATCAATGATGATATTCCACCTGTTTGAAACCAGTAATTGCGAAATCCATCTTGAGGACGATCTAAAAAACTAAGGATCGACCAAGGTGTATACACAGTTTCATCAGCTTCAAAACTAAATTTATAGCCATCATAATATTCTTGTAAACGTTGATATACATCAATCTTATTCATTTTTAAAATACGAGAGGCATTTTCGATATGAGCATCGAAATATGTTTCTAATTCATTCTGTGTAAATCCTAGTAACGAATTATACTCTTTTATTAAACTCAGATCTTTGAGATTATTGAAAGCTGAAAAAATGGAAACATGACTTGTTCTTGTTATGCCTGTGATAAAAATAAAACGAAATTTGCCTGAATATTTTTTAATAATTGCATAAAAATTATTTAAGGTAGCCATTATCATTTTAAGTTCTTCTTGTTCATTGATATGATGTGTGATAGGTGCATCATATTCATCTATAAGTAGTACAATACTATTATTATTTAATGTTTTACAAATTTCATCCAAGATTGTACTAGGATCACGAATTCCATATGCTTCTTGTAGAGAAACAATCCCTTTCATTCTAAATTCTGCTATTATCGCTTCATCAAGATTTTTTTTAAAATCAGAAGCATTATTATCAGCAAAACCAGAGAAATCTATATGAACAACATGATATGTTATATCATTCCATATTTTTTCTATTTCTAGACCATGAAAATATTTTAAACCATCTGCGAAGAGACTGGATAATGTATTAATGAGCAGTGATTTTCCAAATCTTCTTGGCCTAGAAAAAAAAATAGGCGTTCTTTGTTGTGCAATTTCACATATTAATGCTGTTTTATCAACATAAATCATGTTCAGTTCACGTATATTAGTAAATGATGAATCTCCATAAGAAAGTAAATTTAGGTTATTAGTACTCATGTTTATATATTATATTTTTTTAGTTATATATTATATTATGATTTAAAAACTGTAAAAAATAACCAATATGTTTTATTTTATATTTGATACTCTTATATTATTCTATAAAAGTATCAAATATAATAATTCGTACGTTTAATAAATATATTTATTTGTGGATTTTAAAGATAATAAAATTGATCAGCTAGCGTTGTTGCACATTATTATACGTTAAATAGAATATGCAGCATAAATAATAGATGCGCGTGTCTCGCATAAGTCGATAGACCTTCTAAGTCATTGACTCTCACCTTGCTCAACTTATCGCTTACAGCGCAATTTTAATTGGTACATTTTAAAGGGTATGCAAAACGATCATTTACAGGATCTTTTAAGAGACCTTATTTTGAGTTATAGTGATTTTTTTGTTGCATACTAAGAGTAATACATCTATCCAATATTTGAATTTAGCTTTCTTAAATGCTTAAGTTTAGTAGTTGATTATGCCTGTTAATTTTAGGCAAATTTGTCTTTGATAGCTTGAGAGATCAGAATTTGGTTTACGGCATTTTTTGATGTGGCGATTTTCTTTTGTAAGGGCCTGTAAAATTTTTGGACTCATCTATATATTATTAAGAAATTTATTAATTAAATTTAAACTGCTTATAAATAGAAGATTGAAACCCTTAATAAGAAAATATAAAATTACACTAAATTTTAGTATACATAATTAAGTAGACAGAATTATATTATAATAGAAATAAAAGTACGCTATAAAATTTAACTTTGATATATTATGTCAAGTAAGATATACAATGATCAAGTATCTTAAAAAAATTTTTTAATAAAAAATAAAAAATAAATAATAAACTATATAAATGAAGCTTTGATTATATGTGCGCAAAGATAATTATTGTAATTTATTAGCTTAAGATTTATGAACGAGTATTATGAGTTGTATCTATCAAAAGTAGCAATAAGTTTAAGAGTCATATGTGAAAATAACTCTAGAAAGGCTAAGTGTGTAAAGTATTATGAAACTAGTACAACAATAATTTAAAATTATTTGATTAATTGCAAATTACATACAACATTAACTTTCCATCATTCTAAGATACAGATATATTCTAATTAAAAGTTTTTGTTTCAAATTTTATAATGATCGTAATATTTTTAATTATAGTACTTCTTGACAATAATCTTGAAGAATAGTTTTTTTCTCTGTTGAAATTACCATTACAACCCTATAGATATTACAAATAGGAGTAAAGAAAATTCCATATCTATTTTCTTTAACTTGTTTAATGGCTAATTTAAGAGCCTGTGATGCAGATCTAGTTTGGGGATAAGTACGTTTAAATTCAACTATAAAGCAAGTTGTATCAGTAAAAATTTCAAGATCTGATCTACCATTTGCTGTATCATGTTCTTTGATAACACGTAGAGATGGTATATATGTTAGAGCAGCATATATTATATCACGCACAGATCTTTCATCATTAAATATTTTGCTTAAACTTGAAACACATTGATTTAATATTTTATTAAAGATATTTATAATAGTAGATAGTTGTTTATTATCTATAGCTGATGAAATCATTAACATCATTTTTTTTAATGTTGATTTAGGCGTTAAATTATTTGCAAGAAGATAGAGTCTATATAAACTTGATTCAACTTCTCTATTAGCTAAAATTAAACGCGCTATATCACTATTAATAGTTTTGATAGTAAAATATCCAGCTTGATATAATAAAATATAATTTGGTATATTTGTTATATCGTATTTATTACATAGAGTATAATAATCAACTATTAGATCATTAGTGTTAAAGGTTAGAAAATCAAAATCATCAGTTATTTTTAAATAATTCATTATGAATGAAGAAATGCCACCACTTTGAAACCAGTAATTGCGAAAGCCATCTTGAGGACGATCTAAAAAACTAAGGATCGACCAAGGTGTATACACAGTTTCATCAGCTTCAAAACTAAATTTATAGCCATCATAATAGTCTTGTAAACGTTGATAAACATCAATCTTATTCATTTTTAAAATACGAGATGCATTTTCTATATGAGCATCGAAATATTTTTCTAAATCATCATATGTAAATCCTAGTAACGAATTATAATCTTTAATTAAGCTCAGATCTTTAAGATTATTGAACGTTGAAAACATTGAAACATGACTTGTTCTTGTGATACCTGTGATAAAAACAAAACGAAATTTTTCAAAATGTTCTTTTATTGTCGCATAAAATGTGTCTAAAATTTTAATTATTTTATTAAGCTCTTTTAAATCATTAATATTATATGTTATAGGAGCATCGTATTCATCTATAAGTAAAACAATACTATTGTTTTCTAATTTCTCGCATATATCATTTAAAATACTATCAGGTGTACGTATTCCATATGAGGCATCTAGATCAACTATACCTTTCATTTTAAATTTATTTATTATTGATTCACCTAACTTTATTTTGAGATTTTGAGATCCATCTGTCATACGAGAAAAATCTAAATGAATAACATGATATGTTTTATCCATCCATATTTTTTCTATTTCTAGTCCATTAAAATATTTTAATCCATCTGCAAATAGGCTTGAGAATGTATTAATTAGAAGTGATTTTCCAAATCTTCTCGGTCGCGATAAAAAAAGTGGAACACTTTGCTTAGCAATTTCAGCTATTAATGCTGTTTTATCAACATAAATCATCTGTTGTTCACGTATAAAAGTAAATGATGAACGACCATATGAAAGGGGATTAAGATTAATAGTATCCATTTTATACACGCTTTTGATTTTATTAAATATCTCATATTTACAATTATACCTTAAATAAAATATTGCTTAAAATATTTTAAATTAATTTTTTATCTTTTTACATATAATAATTATGTAATATAACTTTGTAAAAAAAATATGATTTGTTAAACAATTGTTGTAGATCTCAATGATGATAAAGTTTTTTATATTTTACGTTTTGAAACACATGATAGTTATCTCTATATCCATCAATATTATTATCAATAATAATATTGATAGATCATGATAAATTTTTTTTGCTTCATCTTTATACCAAAAGTATCAAGAATAATATTAAACTCTAGGAAAGTATATATCTTTAATTGATATGCATCGAATATGATGTAACTTACTTTGTAGGAGAATGTAAAGCTTATAATAAAATTAATCTTCTTATAATATATAAAATATTAGCTTAATGAAAAAAGATTTAGCATAATAACTACAATATTTATACGCGCCTAATATACTTACTATCTATATTTTTGCATCGCAAAATTTATTTTTTAACATAGATAAGTAATTTTCTAATAAGATCTCTTCTTGATTTAACTCTTGCAGATAACTTTTTCTTGTTTTAAGTACAGTGCTTGGTAAAAACTTTTAAGCTCATAGAGCGTTGTTTCAATTTTAAAAATCTGCAACTAAAGGACCTTTTTTCTTTTGCCAAAGCGCTACGCGAGCCTTCACTTCTTCTTCCAACTTGGGTAGTTCTTTATATAAATTTAGATAGGCATCTAGGCGTTCAGTATAGTGGGAAGCAAGTAAACGGTGGCGGCGGACATAATCATAGGCTTGAGCAGCAGTTTCGTGACGACGTTCAGGATTTTCGATTAAGAAGCTTAGGACTTTCATAAATTCTAGGGGACTATTGTAGATAAAACCTGTGCGCCCATCACGGATGCTTTGTGCATAGACAGTTGGCGAAGCAATAGCAACGCAGCCGTGACCCGCAGCTTCGATAAATTTAAGATCTGATTTCATGCGGTTTATGGGGGTGTCGCCTAGAGGGAGGAGGGCAATGTCTGAACTATGCAGGATCTTTGTGTATTCTTCGTAAGGGATAATATAATTATCTGATCTGCCCACAAATTCTTTGGCTTCGGTGTCAAGGGCCTTAAAGAAATCAAGATCCCAAATGACCTTTACCCTGACCTTGTTGCCATAGCGTCTTAGGACTACATTTAAGGGATCGATAATGCTTTGCCAATCTGCTTGCCGATTGAGAGCGCCAAAGAACAGTGTGACAGGATAAGTAGATGTGTAGTCTTTTTCTTTAGGCAAGGTGCGCAAGTGGTTTTTAAAGAGCAGCACATGGGGATTGAAGTTGCGTACAAAATCAGCTAGGGGTTCTGTGGATACTTGCACAGCATGGGATGCTAAGAATTCTATGCCACGTGAGAGCGCAAAAGCTGTATCCCAGATGTGGGGATTGTCATCCATTTCATAGACTAAGAGATATCCAGCATCGCGAATTGATTTTAAAAAGGGCTCAGCCCATGGGGAATCGCGAAAAAGGAGTCGTTGGAAGATTACGGCTTTGGGTTGAGCTACAGTTTCAAGAACGATTTTGTCGTTGCGGAAGAGTTCTTTATAGACGACCCCAAGGGAAGATTGAATAAAGGTATTGGGTTCAGTCAATCTAACTCTTGATGTGATCATCTCACCGATGATCGTGCGGAGGATAAATCTCTGAGGAGGTTGGCTTAGGCATGTCCGCACAAGAAAGCGCTTTGCAAAGATATTGCTGTAGATGGCAAGCTTTTGATTTTGGCAGAAGTTTACGTAGGCTTTGGTTAAGTCAGCAAAAGCTTCGTCTTTGGGAAAATCTTTGAGATCCGTAATTTCTGCTAAAATTAGATCTACATGTAAGTTAAGACTAGGTAGTGCATCTACTAGGCTTTTTAAGGGAAAGGCTATCTCTTGGTTTTGACCTTGTAAGAGAGCCAAAAAATGCTGTACATAGATGGGGTTCTCTAGCACAAAGAGTACTTGGCCTGTGGGACTTAATTTTTTAAGGATGCGGGGTAAAAGTCTTTGCCAGGCATCTAGGTCAAGACGGGCTGCGTGAATGAGTAAACAATCAATGGGCCCCACAATGCCAAGACGTGGGAGATCAAGATCTTCTAAAGCGCCGCCATAGACCTGATCCAATTGTTTTTGAGCTAAAGTTAGGAGCTCTGCCCGTGGCTCAAAGCCAATGTAGTGGGCGTTAGGGTTTAAGCACTTAAATTCTTGGCCTAAGCTGCCGTCGCCGCAGCCTAGTTCAACTATATGGTTGGCAGAAGGTGGCAAGTAATCGAGAAGTTTCAAGTTCTGGGTGCTAGCGAAGGTAGACATGCGTGAATATGATCCTTAAAGAAATATAATAGGATAATAAAAGATGATGCTGAAGATTAGCTTAAGCGAGACTTAAAAGTATTATAGACAAGCTAGAGCTTAATATTTTAAGAGTCTAGCTTTTTTAAGTTATAGCTTTTCAAATTTACGTCCAATTTATTTGATAGCCCAAAAATTGTTTGCCAAGAGGTTATAATTGACTTGTAATGAACTTATCATTAACTTTTTAGCTTTAAAATATTATATTTAATGTTATATTTTTTATGATAATGAGCGTTTCAAAGTATATATTGTGCAAAATTTTTTTGCTTTATGCATTTAGTGTATGAGTGCTCTCAATCTTAATAGACCATATGATTATTTTTAAAGAATATTTTTTTTAATATTACTATTACTATGAGCAAGAAAGAGTTTTTTGTAACTACACAAGGAACAAAATAGTTATAAAATTGTTATAAAATAGTTTTTAGGCATTATGTTATGTTATGTTATTAGAAATTTAGTGACTAGCTTATTATGGTATAAGTTGTCGCAAGACAATCACTAAATTTATAAGTTGTTATTTTTCCTATTTAGTTTAAATAATAGAAGATAATTTGTGTGCTTAAAAGGCTTGTGACTTACTTATATTGAGTATTCTCACAAGATTTAGTTGATTGCTATAAATAATCTTGTGTAAATATTGATTTTGCATTTGATGTACCACATGCAAAATGTAAAATGAAATATGTAACATGTAACATGTAACATGTAATATGTAATATGTAATATGGCTAATATGTAATATCTATAAGATGTAAGATGCAGTATATAAGTATATATAAAATGATGTAACATATGTAATTGATTCATTATAATAATTACACATGGTACAAAAGTCATATAGTATAGCAATAATATAGTAATATAGTAATATAGTAATATAGTAATATAGTAATATAGTAATATAAAGTATTTAATACTTATATCTTATCTGTGTTTTGTTAAAGCACATAGCTTTGCAGTTTTTACATATGTCACAATATTTTCACAGTAATTGCAAAGTATTGGCAGAATGTAATCTGTATAGTGATCTTAAAGTATGGTCTATTATGTAACATATATTAAGCATTTTTTATAATAATATATTTAGTTACTATATGTGGAATTAATTATTCATATAGATCACGAGTTTTAAATTTTAAGATGTATAACTATGAAGATTAAAATTTCTATGCTATCTTTTAAGCAAGCTAAGTACTTCTATTGCGGTTTAGAAGTATTTTAGAACTATTTTTTAATTCGAGTTTACATGCAAAGAGTTTAGGTAGTATTTGCAAAAAAATATTAACAAGATATGTAGCGCAGTTTCTGAGTTTTAGTTTTGCAAATAAAAGAGATCTATCTTTAATTTATTTGCAGCTACATCAACTAAGTGCAAGATCAATCTCTTTGAGCTATAGAGATATGTATCTCAAAGCCAAAGCGTTTTATTGATTTACTATAGCCAAGGCAATGAGCTTTTTTTGGTGTTTGGCCTTAGAGTCAGCAGTTTGGCCTTGACAGGCTCAAGTTGTCTGCTTAATTTTCAAGTCTTAAGCCTTGCCTGTACATTTTTGCAACAAGTTCAGGCAGAATTGCGGCATGTGTCTTGGTTTTTCATGCTTTGTGCCACCTTTGGCATACATTATGCAAGAACGCACGTGGCAGGATCTCTGCACCTTTTGACTTTTGGCCTTAATTTTTTTTACCATATTTTTCTGTGGTAAACAATTATTGCAGAGAGTCTGTGCCTAAGTTGTTAGGATTGCTATAAGTGCTAGAGCTTACGTTGTGAGTCGGTGCAAGTGTTAAGCCATAAAATTTAGAAAAAATCTTAAAAAAATTAAAATAAAATTTATATTCCTAAGCAACTACGTGAGCGCAAAAAACTCTCCTAAAGATGCTGTAAAAAAGATGTCACATGCTGTTTTTTGCTTGAACACTTGTTAGCAGCATGAGACTTAAGATAATATAGATGCACGTAAGTATAAAATTGCAACAAGATATGTATAATCTAATATAGAGATTTGAGTATTCTTTGCTTTTGTAAAGTTTTTGTAAAGTAGCTAAATCAAGAATCTAGCTACATTATCATAAATAATAAAATAAGATGCGATAAAACAAAATAATATCACGCAAGATGATCTAAGATTTATGAAAATTATATTAGATAATAAAAGTTATGCTAAGAATAGATAGTGCAAGGCATTTAATTTTGCGCAAGCTTAATTATATAAGTGTCTAAAAATAAGTATGTCGTTGGTCTGAATCTATTTGATTATGGAGTATATTTATTTAGTGTTTTTAAGATATGAGTTTTACATTTTTTTCAACTTTTTTATTGCTAAAGTACTTATATCTAAAGATTATTATATCTATATCAATATGCATAAATTTATATATTAAGTATAAATATCCAGAAATATGCATAGATATACAAAGATGTACGTAAATATATATAGATAAATGTGGTTCAAAATAAAACGCTTCAAACATATATTACATTTCGCTAAAATGTTTGAACGCCGCTATGTAAGAGCTAACAATATCTTGAATCTTTTTGGCTCTGCCAATAAAAAGTAGCTGCGAAATGTAAGAAAATACATGAAACACATAAAACGCACGAAACGCATACAAAAGATGCAAGTAATAGTCTGAAAAGATTTCCATAAGAATACATAAGTATTGCATCTAAGTTTAATCTTAAATCAATAAGTATTAAAATTAACAACAATATTAGTAAGGTCTTTATGTCAGAAGAGAAAACTGAAAAAGCTAATTCTACCCAAGAAGATAAGCGGGTTGCGGTGCGCAAGGTGAACAAGCGGGTGCCTTCAAGTTACGCAAATGTCTTTCAAACAAGAACCATCGACAACATGATCTGCGTCTCTTATGGGGTCAGCTACCCTGAAAATATCGCCTCTGAGACCTGTGTCACAGTAGATTTAGAGCGGCGGATCATCATGTCACCTGAAGCTGCAAGAAGGTTAGCGCAAGCCTTAAATCGTTTACTTGCAGTAAAAAAAGAGGGTGGCGAGGCTCACTAGTTTTCCTTTGCTTGGGGATTCTTTCTTTCTGCGCTATATGACATATGATTGCGGAAGAATCGTGCATATATTTATGTAGACCACAGTGTTTATTTTTTGCAAAGTGTTAGCGTCAAAGTTGTTTCTTTTTTTTTGCCCAATTCTTGTAAAGAATCTAGTTGCAAGATTGGGCAATTTCCTACTGCAGCAGGAAATTGTCTGCAGGCGTTATTGCGGAAGGAGTCATGATGTATCCAGCGTCCGTCATTCCATGCTTGGTATTAGCAGCTAGGATCTGCAAGCTGCCTATACCCTCAAGTATTGCTATGCCGCCCGAAGGTTTATCGGAGCAAGCGCTAGCGGAGTGTGCGGATCGTTTGGGGTTAAGTGTCAACACCGTACGCAAAGAGACTCTTGAAGAGATCTCAAGTCGTCCCTTAAAGGGGCCTATTGCTCTACCACTTAAGGATGGTAGAGCGGTGTTGTTTGTGGGGCGTGTCAAGGAAAAGCCTGTAGCCTCGATCATTGACCCCATGGCTCAACCCATTAAGCAGATGAATATGCCCTTTGCGGATCTCAATCAAATGTGGACAGGTGAATCAATCTTGATTTCACCCAGGCTCTTAGCCCACAGGCATGTCCATGCACTAGTTAGTATTGCCCGCAACTATGGTAAAGATTTATCTGCTGAAGATCTAATTCACACCTATGTCTTAGAGGGTCGGGAACCAGATCCCAGTCTCTTTATGCGCATGATTGGTGATCAAGGTTTAGAAGGACATACGGCGCGTGCTGGTCTTGATGAACTTGCGCAAATGCCAGCTGGGCTACCTTTTTTACTGCACTGTGAGAAGGGGGGCTTACTTGTCTTATGGCAGATGGAGGGCGATCTCTTAGAGGTTGAGAATCCTGATCGACCCCATTTGGGGCGTATTCAGGTTCAGAGAAGCGAAGTCGAGCCTTTGCTTGATGGTGAGGTCACCTTTATCAAGTCCAAGACCCAAGGTGTGCCAAGTCTTGTGGCAGGGCCTAAGAAATTTGGTTTGAGTTTCTTTGTCAATGAGTTGCGGCATATGTTCGCCAACATGGGCGAAGTTGGTGTCGCCGCTGTGGCGATCCAAATTTTAGCCTTGGCAACCCCGCTCTTCTTTCAAGTAATCATCGATAAGGTTGTAACCCACCATGCGGAGTTAACTTTGCATGTGTTGGGTATTGGCATGTTAGCAGCCATTGCCTTTGAGGCCTTATTTGGTTGGTTGCGCAGCTATCTCTTGCTCTATGTGACCAGTGTCATTGATTTACGTTTGTCGATCAAGACCTTTGAGCATTTGGCAAGTTTAGCCTTGCCGTTTTTTGAGAAAACGCCAGCTGGCGTGATTATCAAGCACATGCAGCAGCCTGAGAAGATCCGTGAGTTTTTAACAGGTCGTGTCTTTGGTGCCATCTTAGACTGTATTTCCTTGATTGTTGTCTTGCCCATATTGTTCGCCTATAGTTGGCGACTAACAGGTATTGTGCTTTTATTTTCTGGTCTTACAGCCCTTGTAATCTTTTTAGCCATGGGGCCATTTAGGCGAAGGCTGCAGGATCTCTATGCCACAGATGGCGAACGGCAGGCCTTCTTAGTTGAAAATATCAGGGCCATGCCAACCGTGAAATCCTTGTCTCTAGAAGAATTGCAGCGCAAGGGTTGGGATAATAGGACTGCAGTTGCCACAGGTATGCGTTTTCGCGTTGGCAAGATGGGCATAAGCATCAATGCCTTTATTCATATTATCCAGCAGAGCATGATGCTCTTTATTTTGTGGTGGGGCGTCTATCAAGTCTTTGATAATGTCTTAACTGTTGGTGCTTTGGTTGCCTTTAATATGTATGCCCAAAGGGTCAGCGGTCCCCTTGTGCAGTTATCTGGTTTAATCCAACAGTATCAAGAAACAAGTGTATCGTTAAATATGCTTGGGAAGATCATGGATGAGACCCAAGAGACAGGTGGGGTGCGGGGTATTTTACCACCCATTAAAGGCGCCATTAAGTGTAAAGACTTGACATTTAGGTATAATAAAGATGGGGCCCCAGCTTTAGCCAATATTAATTTTGAGATTCCAGCAGGCAGTGTCTTGGGGATTGTGGGCCGTTCTGGATCCGGGAAAAGTACCTTAACGCGTTTAATTCAGCGCATTCAACCCATGCAAGAGGGCGATATTTGGATTGATGGGCATAATATCCGCGATATTGATATGATTCATTTGCGCAGATCAATTGGGGTTGTCTTACAAGAGAACTTTCTCTTTAGGGGACGCGTGCGCGATAATATTGCCGTGACTAAACCTACTGCGACTTTAGAAGAGATTCAGCATGCGGCCAAAATGGCTGCAGCCCATGATTTCATTGAAAAGTTGCCCCAAGGCTATGATACCTTCTTAGATGAAGGTGGTTCAAATCTTTCAGGTGGGCAGAGGCAGCGTTTAGCCATTGCCAGAGCCCTCTTAACCGATCCCAAGATGATGATCTTTGATGAGGCGACCAGTGCTCTTGATCCTGAGAGTGAAGCTGAGATTCAGGAGAATATTAAAAGCATTTCAATTGGGCGTACCATGATCATTGTGAGTCACCGCTTGTCCATGTTGCGCCATGCTAATCTCATTTTGGTTTTAGAAAATGGTCGGCTTGTGGGCTTAGGGCCCCATGATGATGTCTATGCCAACTGTGCGCAATATCGTACCTTGTGGGATAAGCAGAACAAGGTGCTGGAGGGCGCAGTATGAGTAGCTTGTGGTCTTGGATCAGGGGTACTCAAGAAAAAAGCACCAAGATCAAGGGTGAGATCTTACGCTTTCAGCCAGATAGTGTGCTTTTGGAGCGGGCAACACCACCCCTTGGGGCACGCATCTGTCTCTATGGCATAAGTATTGGGCTACTCATCTTGATCCTGTGGTCGATTTTTGGCCATATAGATCGGGTAGTTGTGGGCGAAGGCAAGATTGTCACCATGACCCAACCTATCATTTTGCAGACTTATAGTATCTCGCTTGTCAAAGATATCAAGGTGCATATGGGGCAAAAGGTTAAGAAAGGTGACGTGTTAGTTGTCATGGATCCAACCTTTGCCCAGGCTGATGTGGATCAGTTGAAGGATCGCATTGCAAGTTTAACGGCGCATTTGGAAAGGTTGGAATGTGAACTAGCAAGTAGTGATTATCCACCCTCTCCCAGGGATCGTTATGCCCAAAGTAGTGCCGAGTTACGTGAACAACGCTCCCAAGCAGATATCTTTCGCAGTAGACGCGAGGAATATCGGGCCAAGCTTAAATCCTATGATGAATCACGCAAGAAGTTGGCAGCCGAGATCCAGGCAACCAGTGAAGATTTAATGCGCAGGGATTCAAGGCTTAAGATTTACCGCGAATTTGAGAAGATGCGGGAAAATCTCTATCAGAGGGATGTTGAATCTAGGTCGGCCTTTTTGGAGATTAAGCGTGATCGCTTGGCGGTTGAAAGTGATGTGATCCGGTTGCGCAGTAGTGTGCAGGAGCTAAAGTGTGAATTAGCAGAAGTTGAAGCTGATAGAACAGCCTATGTTACAGGCTGGCGCAGTGAGGCGGCGCAAGAGCTTGTCACAGTACGCAGGGATTTAGATCAGGCAAGTGAGCAGTTTAATAAAGCGAAAAAGATGGGGGATCTTGTCAATATCAGGGCGCCAGTTGATGGGGTTGTCTTAGAGCTTGCCAAGCGCAATGCTGGGTCTGTGGCTGATGAAGCTGAGACTTTGGTTACTTTAGTGCCCAGTGATGCGGAGTTAGAGGTAGAGGTGGAGATCCAGCCCCAGGATATTGGTTATGTGCAGCCAGGGCAGAAGGCAAAAATCAAATTAGCGACCTTGCCCTTTCAAAAGCATGGCAAGATTGATGCAACACTTATTGCTGTAAGTAGTGATGCCTTTGATAAGAATCCGAATATTCCAGGAGCAAGTGTTTATAAGGCAAGGTTGGCACTACCGATAAATCCTTTAGAGAATTTAAAAGAAGTGCCAGATACCTTTTCTTTGATGCCAGGCATGACAGCAACTGCTGAGATTAATGTTGGCGATAGGCGCATTATTGAATATTTCTTGTATCCAGTGCTCGCCGGCTTTGATACGTATCGCAAGAGTCCAAGTGAACTAGAGAATGACAAGACAAAAGAATAGGTTGAGTATTATTAAGATTATTTAGCTTATTTAGATGATTTAGATCTGGCTTAAGTTTTTGTATAATCAAGATAGCTTTACGATAAAGGATCGTATCTTATAGTGTGGTAATAATTAATTGTAAATTTCGGACTTAGTTTGCAAGAGATTGTTATGATTAGATGTCTTTAAGCATATTGCACGTTGTATAAGCGTAATCATGGAGTTTTCGATTAGTTATTTTTGATATACCAATCGTAAGATTTAGCATCTAGCATCTTAATTAGTAGTAATGTTTTGTAGGTTCTTTATTCTTATCCTGTGACCCGGTTAGGTTGGGTGCAAGATCAATATTTTGGCGATGCATGCGAAGGTTAAAAATTGCTTTGATCTTTGCTGTTGAAGGTTGCTATGTGGAAAATTTTGTGCCTGGTACTTGTGCTTAGCATTTCTTGGTTAGTGCCCAGCCTAAGTGGGGCTCGCTCTAAAATGTCTGCAGTTGAGGCTGGTACGCCCATTGTGAAGGGGCGCAAGCTTACAACTAAGACTGCGCCTGTGCCTAAGCAAGCCTTAAATATGCAGCAAGCTGTGGAGCGGGCTATGCGGTTTAATCCAAGTCTTGGGGCGCAAGAGGCGCAGCATGAGTCCTCTGAGGCTGGCAGGAAGTCTGCCAGAGGCGCCTTTGGGCCTAAGCTTGGGATGAGCTATTCGGCTGTGAAGCAAGAGCGGAAGATGGAGACCTATTATTCATCAAGCTCGCGTTTGCCAGAGAAGGGTACATATAGTTGGAGCCTTGAAGTGACGCAGCCGATTTTTCAGGGGTTGGAGCTCTTAGCCAACTATCAGAGGGCTGCGTTGCAGGCAGAAAGTGATAAGGCGCAGATCAGAAATGCTGAGCTCGCCATGACGCAACAAGTGCAGACAGAGTTTTTAAACTATTTGCGTTATGATGAAAGTGCCAAGTCGCGCAAGGAATCTCTAAATCGATTGTTGGATCAACTGGCAATTACCACAGCCTTTTATGAGGTGGGCTTAAGGCCTAGAATCGATGTGTTACAGGCTGAAGTAGATGTCAGACAGGCTGAGAATACTTTGATTGAGATGGAAAATGGGCGCGATACAAGTTTAGCACACTTAAATACTTTGATTGGTTTCAAAGCCAATAGTTTGGTGCAATATTCAGGGAAGCTCGCTTATGTCAAATTTACCCGAACATTAGAACAGTGTCTTGAGAGCGCCTATCGCAAACGGCCTGATCTCTACATTGCCATTTTAGCTGTTGATATTTCAGCAAAGTCGCAACAAGAAGTACAAGCAGGTTATTATCCCCATATTGAGGCTTATTGGGCCATGACCCATCAAGGGAATACCCCTGATTTGCAGAAATCAGGAAATTATGGTTCCAGGAGTTCTTTGTGGGAAGTAGGTGTGCGTGGCACATGGGATGTGTTTCAGTGGGGCACAACCTATTATGCAGATAAACAGGCTGGTGCACTGGTTACCAAAATGCGCTATGCTCTGGAAGATTTAAAACTCAATGTGGGCTATGAGGTCAAAGCACGGTTTTTGGCAGTGCGCGAAGCTGAAAAGCGCATTGCTGTATCGGAAAAAGCTGTGGAGCAAGCCAAAGAGGCCTACAATGTGGCTCAGACCCGTTATCAAGAACAGGTGGGTACTAACTTCGATGTTCTGGATGCTTCATCTAATTTAACCATTGCTGAAGCCAATCTTACGGGTGCTAAAGCTGATTATTTTGTGGCATTATCCCAACTTTATGTTTCTATGGGTGAGTATCATCCTGATTTATTACGGCCGTAATTAAGAACTATGCCTGGTTTTTTGAAAAAAATAAAAGCCTTATTTGGGGACAAGACACAGGAGGGATCTGGCAAGACGCAAGATCCAAGTGTGTCAGGTGTGCAAAGTGTCGAAGGAAAGCATGTAGATAATCATGCAGATGGGCAGCGAATCCAGGGTCAAGCGCGTCAAGATGCAGAGAGCGTGAATGCTGCTACTGTGACCCAGAATGGCAGCGGTGGTGCTTCTCATGCAAAAGAGCATGGTGCTACACAAGGGCAACGTGATCTGCAAAAGGCACAAGGTGATCCACAACAAGGGCAAAAGGCGCAAGCTAAGCCTCAAGATCCGCAAAAACGCGCCCAAGTTGCGCAAGGTGATCCACAAAAACCAGCCCAAGTAGTACAGGGCACAGGTGCAGCACAAGTATCTCAAGGAAATGTAGGTGCAGTTGAGGCGAACAAGGGTCAACAAGGTGCACGTGATCCACAACAAGGGCAAGATGTACAAGCTAAGCCTCAAGATCCGCAACAACGCGCTCAAGGTGATCCACAAAAACCAGCCCAAGTAGTAGAGGGCCGAGGTGCAGCACAAGTATCTCAAGGAAATGTGAGTGCTGCTGAGGTGAAAAAGGGTCAACAAGGGGCACGTGATCCACAACAAGGGCAAGATGTACAAGCTAAGCCTCAAGATCCGCAAAAACGCGCCCAAGGTGATCCACAAAAACCAGCCCAAGTAGTACAGGGCACAGGTGCAGCACAAGTATCTCAAGGAAATGTAGGTGCAGTTGAGGCGAAAAAGGGTCAACAGGCTCAAAAACCGCAACAGACGCAAGTTGTGCAACAAGGTCAAGTAGCGCCACATACACAATCGCCCAAAGTAGTCCAAGCACAGCCTGTTGTACAAAAGAGTGGTGCGCAAGCAGCACAAAGCGCAGTTGCACCAAAAGCGCAACAACAAGTAGTTAATGGAAATGTGGGCGCAGCTGGGGTTCAACAAGCTGCAGAATCAAAACAAGCGCAACAAGGCCAAGTGGATTCGCAACAACAACGCAACCAAGTAGCGCCAAATACACAAGCTCAAAAAGTTGTCCAAGCAAAGCCTGTTGCGCAAAAGAGTGGAGCGCAAGCAGTAGAGCCCTCAGGTGCAGCAAAAGCAAAGCCACAAGCACAACAAGCAGAGGAAGCACACGTAGCTAAAGAGGCTCAAACTCAAGCAAGGCCGCGCATTAAAGGCTTTAAGCTTGCAACTGCTAAGCAGAGTCAACCAGACTCCAAGGGTGAAACAGATCCAGGTACTAAAGCTAAGAACAAAGATGCAGCCAAAGATGCCACTAAGGGCGAGTCTAAAGAGAATAAAGCTCTTGAAGCAGAGGCAACACCCAAAGCCCCGCCTAAAGTTCCCGAAGATATTTTACGCTTTCAACCAGACAATGTATTGCAGAATCGGGGTAAGCCGCCATTAGGTGTCAGGGTTACTTTATATGCTTTAGCCACCTGTTTGGTGTTACTCTTGATTTGGGCCATTATTGGCAAGGTAGACCGTGTCGTTGTGGGTGAAGGCAAGATTGTCACCATGGCGCAACCTGTGATCTTACAGGCCTACAGTTTATCTTTGGTGAAAGAGATCCGTACGCGTATGGGTGAGCGTGTCCGCAAAGGTGATATTTTGGTTGTGTTAGACCCAACCTTTGCGCAGGCTGATTTGGTACGTTTGCAAGAGCGTGTGACGAGTTTAGTGCGGCATGAAGAGCGTCTACAGTTTGAGTTAAATGATTTAATCTATCCACCCAAGCGTCCCGCACCGTTAACCGCGTCAGATGCCAGAGAAGAGCGCATTCAAGCTGATATTTGGAAAAGTCGCCATCAAGAATATGCGGCGAAATTGGAGACTTATGCTGAGCAGCGCAAAAAGTTGCTTACAGAAATGGAGTCCATTGGTGCAGACTCTCTTAGGCGTACAGAACGCTTAAAGATCTTCCAAGAGCTTGAAGAAATGCGCCATAAACTCTATGTGCAGGGCATTGAGGCTAAGGCTGGCTTTTTAGATGTGCAAAAGGATCGCTTGTCGGTTGAAGCTGATCTCTTGAGATTACAGGCCAGTTTGCGGGAGAAAAAGCATGAATTAGAGGGTGTGGAAGCTAGTCGCAGTGCCTATATTACCGGGTGGCGGAGTTCTACAGCCCAGGAGTTAGTCAAAGTCAGGCGTGATCTGGATGAGGCTAGAGAGCAGTGGAATAAGGCCTTAAAGATGGGGGAATTGGTCGATATTCGTGCCCCTATGGATGCGGTAGTCTTGGAGTTAGCCAAGCGCAATGAAGGCTCTGTGGTCAGTGAAGCTGAAGCCCTAGTGACACTTGTGCCTGATGATGCCGAGCTTGAGGCTGAAGTTGATATTATGCCTGAGGATATTGGCTACATTAAAGTTGGTATGCCCGCAGCAATCAAATTATCTACTTTGCCCTATCAACGGCATGGGC
This sequence comes from Desulfovibrionaceae bacterium, assembly GCA_017454005.1. GTDB lineage: Bacteria > Desulfobacterota > Desulfovibrionia > Desulfovibrionales > Desulfovibrionaceae > Desulfovibrio. The sequence continues at coordinate 39,553 of JAFTDU010000043.1, forward strand.
AAATAGATGCTGTTATTAAGGCCTTAAGTCACGATGCTTTTGACAAGGAAGTGCCTGGGAGCGAACCCATACGGGTCTTTAGGGCGAGACTGTCACTACCCAAAGATCCCCTTGAGCATTTGCGCAATCTGCCAGATGGTTTCACCTTACTTCCAGGTCTCTCGTTATCTGCTGAAATTAGTGCAGGAGATAGACGCATTATTGAATATGTCTTATTCCCCATTGAGGCAGGCTTTGATGCGGGATTGCGTGAGCCTAGGTAATTCTTTGTGTCTAGCAGTCATAAATTTTTTGTATTGTGCTATCAACCCACATATTATGTGCGTAAAAGCTTATGGGAGAGTGTTTTACTGTGGAAAATATTGAAATTGTTCAAACACCATTAGATGGTGTGTTACTCTTGAAACCCAAAGTGTGGGGCGATAAGCGTGGTTTTTTTGTTGAGACTTGGCGGGCAGAGCGCTATGCATCATTTGGTCTCACTGATCCCTTTGTGCAAGACAATCATTCCATGTCGACCCAAAATATTCTCCGCGGTTTGCATTATCAAAAAGAGCATCCCCAAGGGAAGCTTGTCTATGTCTCCTATGGGTCAGTATTTGATGTAGCGGTCGATATTCGTCCTGGTTCCCCAAGTTTTGGCAAATGGTATGGGGTAGAATTAACTGAGGAAAATCAGTGGCAATTATGGATCCCCAAAGGCTTAGCCCATGGATTTGCTGTCTTAAGTCTGCAGGCGCATTTTCACTATAAATGTACTGAATATTATCACCCTGGAGATGAAGGCAGCATTCGTTATGATGACCCCATGTTAAATATTGCTTGGCCAATTAATCAGCCCATTCTCTCAGATAAAGATAATAAGGCGCCAAGTTTTAAGAGCTATCTTGAAGCAAATCATTTGAGCGTGGATGGCAAGAAGATTTAAGGCTTAAAGATTATTGAAAATATGATGATTTAGAAGATCTGGTATATGCTTACTTGTGTAAGAGATATTACATTTTGCATGGATGTAGTTTGTGAGTTTTTAAGCAGTGCATGATGGTAAATGCATAATGCAGGTGTGCGTATTTTTTTGTGCACATATGCAATAGATGACAAAATGTAATAGCTCTTACATGTGTAAGTTTGGTAATATGCTAGAATGCTATAATGATATATATTGGATTAATGCTATCATGATATCTATTTGATTAATAAATGTAAGATTCCGTGTGATTTTTTTTGTAATAAAAGAATGTTTTTTAAGAAAATAACTAAAAATACATAAGACATATATAAGATGTATATAAGACATGTACAAGAAATATGCAAGAACTGTTAGAACGATACTTTTTCTATGATACTTTACGCTGATTTGCATTATATAAAGGGTAAGAAAATAATTGTTCAGAATGTGTTAGTTTAAGTTTGTAAAGTATGATAAAGATAAGTATGGTGAGATAAATTTGTTGATCAGCTGATCATTTGACGTTATTTATGTATAAGAGAATTGGCAATTGATAGTGACAATTTGAAAGTTTTTGAGGCTCAAACATTTTGCGAAATGTTTTGAGAATAGAGATTTTATGTTGAAAGAACTTTTGAAATGCAGACAAAAGAATAATTTTGCACAAAGTTTTATGGGTTTCTTTGCAAGAGTCTTCAAAGATATAAATTGCACTTTTGAATTCGTTGCTCAAAAAGCATCTTTAAATATTCACGAAATACAGAACAAAGGTTATTTCCAAAGCGTCTCACCTTTAGGATACCAGCTGTCCCATAAGTTGATTGCAAGTGTCATATATTTAAGAATGTAAAAAATATGAGTCGCATGTTACGCACTCTATCAACGATGTTGATTGTATTTTAAAATAATTTTGTTATGCATATCCTCTAGTCATTTATAGCTTGTTATAAATGACTAGTGCGTAGTAGTTTTTAAGATAAAGAGTAATGTAGATTGAAATAAGAGTAATATAAAATTTATGCACACATGGTTAGTTAATGTTGATTTTATGTTGCCTGAGCTATTACATGGTACAAGTTTAAATTAAAAATAAGCATTTGTGCTCTTGATTATGGATAAAAACGATCAACAAGATTTGCGCAATTCACACAATGAAATAGATAACTTAAGATTTTTTTGAACAAGGAACACAGGATGGAACAGAAT
>JAFTDU010000044.1 GCA_017454005.1 Desulfovibrionaceae bacterium
TTAAAAAAAATAATTTTGACTTAAGATAACGTGGATTTATATTTCTTAAATATACCAATGGGACATAAACACTAGTTACCATTGCAATAAATTTTGTTTAAGAGGCTACTTTGCTTGCTGATATTATTAAATTACTCTTTAATGGTACATTTAAACAAGAAAAAAAATCAGATCATGTCTCCAAGGGTGATAATTATACTTTTTTAAATTTAATTAATATTGTACCAGAAGATGAAAAAGATGTTCTAAATTTAAAAATTAAAAAAATGATTCTTACTGATGATAGTAAAGAGCATGTGAGTAAGGTTGTTATTAATAATAGTGATCTTGAAACTAAAAATGTAAACATACAAATAGAGAATATACTTTGTAGTAATATAAACTATCCTCAAAAATATAATCAATTTTTTGCTGATGGAGCATTTGATAAACAATTCAAAACTGATACTAGTGTTATAAATTTCCTGACAACAGTGTTTTTGGGATCTAAGCCGTTAGTAGAAAAGCTTCAGTTGTCTAATATCGTGTGCAAAACGCAAAAATATCAGTTTCGAGCTGACACTCTTGATTTTGAAACACAGCAAGATAACCGCTTAGAGCTTTGGCTTAAAGGCTTAGAACTTGAGAACAGCGAGCAATTTAACTTGCAACTGCCTGGTGAGCTCTTTGCCGATCTACACCTTGCTGCAACAGTGACTCAAGATGCTTTGGTGTTAGACGGAAATTTCTCAATAGGTCAACATTGTGCTGTAAGCTTTCAAGTTACACCTCTCTTTGAACAAGCAGCAATTAAAGATCTCATGCTGCGGCTTAAAGATAATGGGGCTTTGGCTTGGGTGGCTCTCAATTTAGTTGCGCCTGATGAGCTTGCAACCTTGATCAATCAAATGCTTAGCCAACTAAAAGACAAGGTTAGCGATGATATCAAGGGCATGATCTTTATTGATGCCGTGCGTGCTTTCCTGCAAAAGCCTGGTAGCATTGAACTTAAGAGCATTTATGGTCTGCCGATCAAGCTTGACGAGTTAAAGGCGCGTTTAGCTAAACCAGCCGATAATTTTGTCGTGACATCAACTCAAGGTTCTGTGCCTTTAGAAGAGCAGGTGCAGATGCTTGCGTCATAGTAAGCCTTACAGATTATTGTTTTGCGATGCAGTTGCAGCATGAGTAAACATGGCTTAATCTATCAATATGCGTCCTTTGTGTTTTATATTTCATAATTAAACTTAGACGAATTTTTCAAGCCAAACTAAAGGGCAAGATGTAGAAAAATGGGTTTTGCTCTTTATGCAGGATGTACGTAGTTTAGCATAGAAAGTTATAAATAGTGTATATATTGCCACATATTATAGATTGCTCTTTAAAAAATGTTCTTTTTTAAGTACTCTATCTAGTTAAGTAGGAGTTTGAGATTAATGCGCAAGAAACATATTTTGGTTTCAGGCTTAGCCTTTTTGTTGGTACTTTTGTTGGCGAGTTTTTGTTTAGCTCAACAAAATACTACGCTCATTCCTCAAGATTCTGATCACATCTTTTTTAAGAATAAAACCCATGTGCACGTTGCCTCAAGTACGGTTGATGAGCAAACTGGTGAAATCGTTTTAAATAATGTCAAGTTTACTTGGCAGCCAAAACGCGTTGCCGAGATTCAAACTTTGCAGGTGGTAGCAGATCCCTCCTATGTCAATGCTTTTGTCACCAATAAAACTTTGCCGACAGATAATTTAAATTTTAAACAGATTCTCATCGCAGGTCTCAAGTTTGACGATGGACAGGGTTCAACTGTTACTATTGACAAATTATTGTTTGAAGATGGTGTTTTTGTTGGTGAATTCATTAAGAAATTCTTTAATGGAACATTAGAAGAGATTAACACTGATGATCACGTATCCAAGTGTAAAAATTTTACTTTACTGAATTTAAAGGCAAAATTACCTCAGGACAAAAAAGATCCTTTACACTGTGGAATTGGCAAGATTCTTATAGCTGATAATACTAATGATCATGTAAGTAAATTTGTTATCGAAAATCTCGATTTCCATGATCAAGAAGTAAAATTTGTTGTAGAAAAGACATCTATTGATAATGTAAATTATCCTGAAGCATACCGTAAACTTCTTTCTGACGACGAGATTGAAAAGCAACTTCAACTGCCGAATGGTGTACAAAATATTCTAACTACCTTATTTTTAGGTGATAAGCCTTTAGTAGAAACTGTCCTTTTGGCTAATATGCGAATCACAGCTGATAATTACCTCTTTACAGCTGGTGATATGGGCTTTAAAACTAAGAATCATAACCGCTTAGATCTTTGGCTTAAAGGCTTAGAACTTGAGAATATTGATCAATTAGGTGTCCAACATCCTAAAAATTTGGCTGTGAATATCCAACTAGGTGCCAATGTGTCGCCTGTTGATTTAGTGGTCGATGGTAAGCTCGCTCTAGGCAATTTGTGGAATTTAAGCATTAAGGTCACCCCCTTGATTGCCGAAGCAGCCATCAAGGATCTTTTGGTTAAGATGGAAGATAATGGCGCTTTAGCTTGGCTTGCTTTGAATTTTTCTAAGCCCGGCCAGATTGACGCAGATATCACCTCAATCCTTAGTGACGTTGAGAAATCTGTGGGCAATGATGCCAATGCCAAGGTGTTCATGGAAGCTCTGCGTACTTTCCTGAAAAAGCCTGGCAGCCTTGAAATGCGCAGTCGGTATGGTGAGCCCATTAAGCTTGATCAGTTAGAGACGCTTTTAGCAAAACCTGCCGATAATTTCGTCTTAACTGCCACAGAAGGCTCCGCACCTTTGGAAGAGCAGGTGCAAAAGCTTGCGCCAGCGCAGACAAAATAGAGAAGACCAAATAGCGAAGACTAAGTAGATTAGGTCTATAAAACTTCTTGAGCGTTAATAAGGAGAGGGTCTCCCCTCTCCTTAAATCCTCCCCAAATCCCACCCCAAATCCCACCCCGTATCTCTCCTGCAATCTCGGACATCTAAATTTCTTGTCTATCGAAGAGTTCAAGCTTCATTTTGCGCCTCTGCTTTGCCAGGTTTTTTGCCTAAAGAGGCCATGTGCCCTTGGAGGCTACATTTGCTAATCGCGCTAACTTGATTTATATAGTGACGACAAGCAGCCATGTCAGGCTTGGCACGGTTGCACGCGCCTAAAACAGGCCGCAACCCAGCTTGAGTGATCTTTTTTTTCTTGTGATAAATACACTTTTTCAATCATCTAGATTACTGAGATTATCATTTTGATTATTTCACTTTTTTTGAATACTTAAAATATAATTTGATTTATTGTAGCAATAAAAAGCTTGAGGTTTAGCTCAATGTATCTTTTGGCTAATATTATAGAAGCGGTATGTATGGTTTTACAAACTGTACTAGACTTGTATTTTTATGTTGTAATTATTGCATGTGTTATGACGTGGTTTCATCCAGATCCATATAATACAATTGTGCGTACGATTAAAGCTTTAACAGAGCCTGTATTTTATTTTGTAAGAAAATATTTACCATTTACATATACGAATGGCTTAGATTTTTCACCCATAGTGGTTTTGATAGCGATCAAGTTAGTTAATATGGTCATTGTCAAAACATTGTTTCAGTTTGCTGCTAATCTTAGTTAGTCTTGCAGTTATCTGCACGTCATTTTTTAACTTGGAGGGTTGACATGGATCAGAGGGAAAAAGATTTGCTTGAAAAACATAAGGAAAATGATCCCGAATTACGTTCGTTATGGGAGGATCATATTCTCTATAGTAAACAAGTAGATAAACTTGAGAGTAAATCTTTCAGGACTCCTACCGAAGAACAGACCTTAAAGCAGCTTAAGAAACAAAAACTTGAAGGCAAGACCAAGATGATGGAGATTCTTGATCGGTTGAAAAAATTGGAAGCCTAGGTAGTGATGGGGGTGGCTATGGAATTAAAAGGCACGCAAATTCTCATTGAAACGTTAAAACGTGAGGGAGTGGATCTCCTTTTTGGATATCCTGGCGGTGTCATCATTGATTTATACGAGGATCTTTATAAGCATCCTGAGATCAGACACGTTTTAGTACGTCATGAACAAGGAGCTGTGCATGCCGCTGATGGCTATGCCAGGGCTTCAGGAAAGGTTGGTGCCTGTCTAGTCACCTCAGGCCCTGGGGCTACCAATACAGTTACTGGCATTGCCACAGCTTATTGCGATTCTATTCCGCTCGTCGTCATGACAGGTCAGGTGCCTACCAATCTGATCGGTAATGACGCTTTCCAAGAAGTGGATATTGTCGGGATTACGCGCCCCTGTACCAAACATAATTATCTAGTCAAAGATATCAAAGACTTGGCTATAACCATCAGGCAAGCTTTTTATTTGGCTAGGTCTGGGCGTCCTGGCCCGGTACTCGTGGATTTGCCCAAAGATGTTTTGGTGGGGAAAACTGAGTTTATTTGGCCTGAAGAGGTCTATTTGCGCAGTTATAATCCCACTTATAAGCCCAACTTAAATCAGCTGCGTAAAACCATCGATGAGTTGGATCAAGCCAAAAAGCCCCTCTTTTTGGTTGGTGGCGGGGTTATTCTCTCAAATGCAGCCAGTGAACTCACGCAGTTGGCTGAAAAGACACAAGTGCCTGTTACTTATACCTTAATGGGCATGGGCGGCTTTCCGTCCAACTCGCCCTTATCATTAGGTATGGTGGGCATGCATGGCACCTATGCGGCCAATTTAGCCATTAACACAACTGATCTCTTAATTTGCGTGGGCGCCCGCTTTGATGACCGGGTCACAGGAAAGCTCTCGGCCTTTGCGCCCAATGCGCGAGTCGTCCATATTGACATTGATCCGACTTCTATCCGCAAGAATGTCAAGGTCGATGTGCCGGTAGTGGGCGATTGTAAATTGGCTTTGCAGGCCTTGCTTGAAATCTGTGATAGTAGATTCCCTGAACGCAATTGGCAGGAGCAGCATGCAGAGTGGTTACAGACCACCCAAGAATGGATGACAAGTAAGCCTTTGACCTATCATCAAGAAAAAGGTGGCCCGATTAAACCCCAGCGGGTTGTTGAAGCTTTAAGAAAGTTAACCCGCGGCGAAGCCATTATTGTGACTGATGTAGGTCAGCATCAAATGTGGACTGCCCAATTCTACTCTTTTACTAAACCCAGAACTTTATTAACAAGTGGTGGGTTAGGTACAATGGGCTATGGCATGCCAGCCGCTATTGGTGCCCAATTAGCTTTTCCTGATAAGTTAGTCATTGCGATCGTGGGTGATGGTTCCATCCAAATGAACATTCAAGAATTGATCACAGCCGTGTCTAATAAATTACCCATTAAAGTAGTTATTTTAAATAACCGCTATTTAGGGATGGTACGGCAGTGGCAAGAATTGTTCTATAATCGTCTTTATGCTTCGACGAACATGGAAGCACAACCAGATTTCGTCAAATTAGCAGAAGCTTACGGCGCTGAAGGCTACCGCATTGACAAGGAAGACCAAGTCGAACAGATTTTGGAACAAGCTCTCTCTTCTGCAGCTCCTGCCTTTATTGATGTCACTGTGGAGCGCGAGGAGAATGTCTATCCCATGGTGCCAGCAGGCGCAGCCTTAGATGAAATGCTTTTGGTATAGGAGAGGTGCAAATGGATCAGCAAAGACATGTGATTTCTGTGCTTGTCGAGAATGAGCCAGGTGTCCTCTCGCGTGTGGCTGGGCTGTTCAGCGGTCGAGGGTTTAATATTGATTCTTTAAATGTGGCACCTGCTTTAGAAAACGGGGTCTCCCATATGACCATTACTACCTATGGGGATACCTCGATTATTGAGCAGATCATGAAGCAGTTGCACAAGATTGTCTCAGTGATCAAAGTGACAGAATATGCTGATATTCCTGCCGTTGAACGCGAGATGATGTTGGTGAAAGTGCAAGCTGAAGGTACCATGCGCGGAGAAATTTTGCGTACTGTGGAAATTTTCCGTTGCAAGGTTGTGGATGTGAGTCCTTCAGAAATGATCATTGAAGCTACAGGTAACCACGAAAAATTAGAAGCCATTGTGGTGTTGTTGCAGCGTTTTGGCATTAAGGAATTAGCCCGCACAGGTTCCTTAGCTATGCGTAGATCCAAAAAGACCGATTAGGGCCTGGCGCAATTCTTGTGCAGGTAAGTTGTTAAAACTTGTGGGCAAAACCATCTTCATATGTAGAGCGCTGCACGCACGACTTGGGCGAGTGTGTTGCTGCGCCAAGGAAGGGTTATGAAAGTTTATTACGATAAAGATGCCGATCTTAATGTCTTGAAAGATAAAACCGTGGCTGTCATTGGCTATGGCAGTCAGGGTCATGCACATGCGCAAAATTTGCGCGATTCAGGTGTAAAAGTCGTTGTGGGTCAACGTCCTGGCGGGGCAAATTATGAGTTGGCCAAACAACATGGCTTTGAACCTGTGTCTGCAGCAGAAGCGGCCAAGCAAGGCGACTTGATCATGATCTTGTTGCCCGATGAAGTGCAGGCAGCAGTCTATGAGCAGGACATTAAGCCCAATCTTAAGGCTGGAAAATGCCTACTGTTTGCCCATGGTTTTAATATTCATTTTGGTCAGATCATTCCTCCTAAAGATGTGGATGTCTTTTTGATTGCTCCCAAAGGACCTGGGCATCTTGTGCGGCGCACCTTTGTGGAAGGCGGCGGTGTACCTGATTTAGTGGCCATTGAGCAAGATGCTTCAGGCAATGCCCTGAAGTTGGCTTTGGCCTATGCCAAAGGCATCGGTGGCACGCGCTCTGGGGTTATCGAGACCACCTTCCGTGAAGAGACCGAAACCGACCTCTTTGGGGAGCAAGCTGTGTTGTGCGGTGGTTTGACCCACTTGATCCAAGCTGGTTTTGAGACTTTAGTCGAAGCTGGCTATCAGCCGGAAATGGCCTATTTTGAATGCATGCATGAGATGAAATTGATTGTGGATCTCTTGTATGAAGGCGGTATGGGCAGAATGCGCTATTCTATTAGCAATACTGCCGAATATGGTGATTATGTTTCTGGCCCACGGATCATCGACAAAGATGTTAAAAAACGTATGCGTGAAGTGTTAGATGATATTCAAAGTGGTAAATTTGCCCGTGATTTTATTTTGGAAGCACGTGCCAAATATCCACAATTCTTAACTACACGTCGCAATCAAGCCAACCATCAAATTGAAAAGGTAGGAAAAGAATTGCGTGGTATGATGAGCTGGCTCAAAAAAGATAAAGTAGACTAAGCCTAGCGTTGAAGCAAGGGGGGATGTCAGGGCGGCATTCCCTCTTTTTTAGTTTAAAGATGAAAATTACTCGCAAATACTTGACAAATGTCTTTGCAGACTTATTTGAAGCATAAGTGCTTCCTTGAAAAATTATAGCTTTGCGGTTAAAATTAATTATTAAAAATTTTTTTTTCATAGAAAGGAGTCAACTGTGAAGTATCAAGTTGAAGATGTGTCATCAACGCGTAAACATATAGTGGTGACAGTGCCTAAAGATGAAGTTGATGCATCGATTCTTGCAAATATTACAATATATAAAAAACAAATTACCATTAAAGGTTACCGTAAAGGTAATGCTCCAGATAATTTTGTTGAACAAACTTATAAGACTCAAATTTATGATACATCAAAACAAGATTTAATTAATGTTCATATTAATACTATCACCCAAGAATTAAATGTAAATCTCATTTCTGCTTTAATGGTCAATGATAAAAATGAGTTTACACGTGGTCAAGATTTTACGTATACAATTGATTTTGATGTAATGCCAACTATTGAGTTACCTAATTATGAAGGATTGAATGGTGTTCAAGCGGAAATTTGGGAGGCAAGTCAGAAGGATATTGAGGCGTTAATGATGCGTGAATGTTATGCACACGCTGAATATCATATGAGTAAAGATAAAGAACCTGCTCGTGACGGAGATATCGCCTCAGTTCAGTTTTCTGTTTATAAGGATGGTAAACCAATTCCTGGAATGGAACAGCAGCATTTTGATTTAATGATTGGATCAAATTCAACATTACCTGAATTTGAAGACTTGGTGAAGACATTAAAGATCGGCGAAAAAGGCGAGAAAGAGATTACTTTCCCTGCCAATTTTATTAATGCAGAATATGCTGGTAAGGCATTACTGTGTAAAGCTAAAGTTAAGAGCGTAAAACGTTTATTTGTTCCTGCATTTAATAATGCACTAGCTAAACGACTCAATTGTAGGGATGCTGAAGATTTAAAACAAGCTTTAATTAGTGCTAGAAATAAGCAATTAAGAGATAATTTGAAGCAAGCTGCTAAAAACTATTTAGTAGATCAGTTGATGAAACAGGTTGACGTTCCTGCGCCAGAAATCCTCGTTAATCATGTTATTTTGAATTTGATTGCTAAACATAAGGACAGATTAGAACAACGCGGGATGAATGCTGATTTTACTGAAGAAGAATTAAAGGTCTTACACGAACAATATCGTCCTAGTGCAGAGCTAGAAGTCAAAAAACTTGTCCTGTTAATGTCAATTGCAAAGAAAGAAGATATTCAATTGCGTGACATTGATGTGCAACGCGTGATTGAAGAAGAGGCTGCAAGATATAACGTACCTTATGATGCGTTACGCAGACAATATGAACATTCAGGCGAATTTTATTACCTAGCAGATAAAATTTTGGCGCAAAAAGCTGAAGATCTCATCTATGCACGGGCGCACATTGAGATGGTTTCAATGGACAAATTCGAAGAGATTGTGAGTGGAAAGCCCAAAGCAGCAGATTCTGAAGCAGCAGGTAGTGACACCCAAGCAGCAGCAGATTCTGAAGCAGCAGGTAGTGACACCCAAGCAGCAGCAGATTCTGAAGCAGCAAGTAGTGACACCCAAGCAGCAGCAGATTCTGAAGCAGCAGGTAGCGACGCCCAAGTAGCAACAGATTCTGAAGCAGCAAATAGTGACACCCAAGCAACTTCAACCCAAGAGCAAGGGCAGTAGTCTAACGCCACGGAATTGCTTTTCTTGTGGCTTGGGGCTGGTTGGGCCTTTTTTAGTCTCCTTGAGAATGCTTTGCGTGTGAGCACCATAAGCGTATGTTCGCGTGCACTGCTTTATGCGTGGGTTGAATTGCGGAGCATCTTCTTGTGTATGGCGTGAGCTGATGCTTTTTTTGAAGGAGAAAACAATAATAATGATCATCCCTACAGTTATAGAATCTACTGGAAGATCTGAACGTGCCTATGATATTTATTCACGTTTGTTAAAAGATCGTATTGTGTTGTTAGGATCTGAGGTAGACGATCATGTTGCGTCCTTAATTTGTGCCCAATTGCTTTTTTTGGAATCGCAAGATCCTGAGAAAGAAATTAGTTTGTATATTAATTCGCCAGGCGGCTCGGTTACGGCAGGTTTTGCTATTTATGACACCATGCGCTACATTACCGCCCCTGTTTCAACTGTATGTATGGGGATGGCAGCAAGTATGGGAGCATTTTTATTGTGTGCTGGCGAAAAAGGTATGCGCTATGCACTGCCCAATAGCCAAATCATGATTCATCAACCTTTGGGCGGCTATCGTGGTCAAGCCACAGATATTGAAATTCACGCTAAAGAGATTTTGCGTTTAAAGGAACAACTCAATCGTATCATGGCTGAAAATACGGGGCGCTCTTTTGAGGAAATTTCCCAATCCACAGAGCGGGATCATTTTCTAACACCGAGTGAAGCCAAAGAGTTAGGTTTAATTGATCGTGTGCTTGTTTCGCGCCGGGATTTAGCTAAGGAAAAAAGTGAGTAAATATGCCGAGAGGTTCTAAAAAAAAGATCGAGCCTTTATGTTGTTCTTTTTGCGGACGCGGTGAACACGAAGTCAATAATTTGATCGTGCAGGATAAGGCCTGTATTTGTGATCATTGCGTGCGTGAATGTACGAAAATTATTGCCAACGATCGTTATGAAGAAGCCGATGAAGAACGTTTGTTGGCTCCTCAAGAGATTATGGACCGCTTGGATGAGTATGTTATTGGGCAGACTGAAGCTAAAAAAATCCTTTCGGTAGCGGTACATAATCACTATAAACGTGTTTTCTATGCGGATTTGATTGGGCAAGATGTGGAACTTGAGAAGAGTAACATCTTGCTAGTAGGGCCATCAGGAAGTGGTAAAACCTTACTTGCCAAAACCTTAGCTAAAATCTTGAGAGTACCTTTTGCCATTGCTGATGCTACTACATTGACTGAAGCAGGGTATGTGGGTGAGGATGTTGAAAATATCTTAGTACAGCTGTTGCAGAATGCGGAATATGACCTAGAAGCTGCCAGCAAGGGGATCATTTACATTGATGAAATTGATAAAATTTCACGTAAAGGTGATGGTCCGTCAATTACCCGCGATGTTTCAGGTGAAGGTGTCCAACAAGCGCTGTTAAAGATTATCGAAGGTACCGAAGCCAATATTCCTCCCAAAGGGGGCCGCAAGCACCCACAGCAAGAATTTATTAGAATGAATACATCTAATATTTTGTTTATTGTGGGTGGCGCTTTTGTGGGCTTAGATAAGATTGTGGAATCCCGCATTAGTGGTTCGGCTATGGGGTTTGGGGCTAATGTGCGCAAGGGCAAAGATATGTCTTTGTCGGAATTATTTGAAAAGATTCATCCCCAAGATCTTGTGAAGTTTGGTTTAATTCCTGAATTTGTCGGGCGTATTCCCATTATTACCCATGTTGATGAGTTGGATGAACCTGATTTGATAAGGATTCTCACTGAACCCAAAAATGCCCTCACCAAGCAGTACCAAAAGTTATTTGAACTGGATCATGTAACATTACGTTTTTCCAATGACGCTTTAAAGGCGATTGCCCATAAAGCCATTGAACGCAAGACAGGTGCACGGGGCTTGCGCAATGTCATGGAACGTAAAATGCTTGATATTATGTTCAAATTACCATCGATGCCTGATGTGACTGAGTGTATTATAGATCAAAATGTAATTGAGAAAAATGCGCAACCTGTCTTGTTATACGCATCACAACAGAAAGATGCAGCAGCTACCGAGACAGCTAATACCAAAGACACATCTGCAACAAGTAAAGTGAAAGATTCTAAAGAAACTAACAAGTAATGCTCTAGCATTAAAAATTAATTTGGCGTCTGTAGTATAATTTGACATCAGCCTTTAGTGAGCAAAAGAGGAATGTAGTTCATGAGTGATGTTACTCCTGTGGCAGAAGATCAACAGTTGCCACTTTTGCCCTTACGGGAAGTTGTGATGTTCCCTGGGGCAATTATGCCTTTATTTGTTGGTCGTGATGCGTCTATCAAATCCATAGAAGTAGCCCAAGCAGAACATCAGCGTCACATTTTTTTGACAGGCCAAATCTCGGATAAAGCGGATCCAAATCAGCAACCAGACAATGCACAAGATACGCTTGTACCGATTAGTGTGAATCCTTTAGGTGTTGTAAGTAGGGTCTTGCAGGTCTTACGCCTCCCTGATGGCACGATAAAGGTGTTATTTGAAGGCTTGTATCGTGCATCCGTGGTGACTTTAGACACTAAAGGTGATTATTTTGTAGTTAGCGTAAAAAAAGTTCAGGAAATTGAAGGAACATCTGAGGAAAATGCGGCACTCGTCCAAAATGTTCATGAAGCGTTAAATGAATATGCTAAGGTCAATCGTAAACTACCCGCTGATGTCATCAAATCTTTACAGGCCATTAATCACGCAGGTCATCTTGCTGATGCGTTGATGCCCCATTTACGCGCTGAGCCCAAGCGTAAACAAGAGGTGCTTGAAGAGCTAAATTGTTCCAAACGCTTGGAAAAGGCATACGAGATTCTGGAAGGAGAGATTTCACTCGCCGGCGTGGAAAAACGGATTAAAAATCGCGTGAAAGTGCAGATGGAGCGCAATCAACGCGAGTATTATCTCTCTGAACAGATCAAAGCGATTAATCGTGAGATGGGGCGTGATGATGACCCCAAAGCGGAAGCGGTCGAACTTGAGCAAAAGATCAAGGCCAAGAATATGCCGGCTGAGGCGGTCGAGCGGGCCTTAAATGAACTGCGCAAACTGCGCTCTATGCCACCTTCGGCAGCCGAATATACCGTAGTTAGAAACTACATAGATTGGATCATTGATTTACCTTGGAATAACCTCAAAGAGATCGACATTGACCTTGAGAAGGCCCGAAAAATTTTGGACGGCGATCATTACGGTCTTGAGAAACCTAAGGAGCGGATCCTCGAATATTTGGCTGTGCAGAAGTTGGCAGGTGGGCTCAAGGCTGGTCTGAAAGGGCCGATTCTGTGTTTTGTGGGGCCGCCTGGGGTGGGGAAAACCTCCCTTGCTAAATCTGTGGCTACAGCCACAGGACGCGAATTTGTGCGTTTATCTTTAGGTGGCGTTAGGGATGAAGCTGAAATTCGGGGCCACCGGCGCACCTATGTGGGAGCGTTGCCTGGCAAAATTTTGCAGTCGTTAAAACGTGTGCAATATAATAACCCGTTATTTTGCTTAGATGAAATAGATAAAATTTCTGCTGATTATCACGGAGATCCAGCCTCAGCGTTACTAGAAGTATTTGATCCCGAGCAAAACAAGACCTTCATGGATCATTATTTAGATCTTGATTATGACCTGTCTAAGATCTTTTTTATCACCACTGCTAACTCCCTGCATAATATTCAAGAGCCTTTAATTGATCGCATGGAAGTTATTGAGCTCCCCAGCTATCTGGAAACAGAAAAACGTCATATTGCACGTAACTATTTATTGCCAAGACAATTAAGTGAGCATGGACTTAAAGATACTAATCTACGTTTATCAGAAAATGCGTTAATTCAAATTATTCGGCATTATACACGCGAAGCAGGTGTGCGAAATTTAGAGCGGGAAATCGGCGCTTTATGTCGCAAATCAGCTGTGAAGATTGTCGAGAGCAATGATTTGGTGCAGTGTATTAATGTCACCACACAAAATCTTGCGTCCTTTTTAGGCATTCCCAAATATCGCCATGAAGAACGGGAAACGGAATCGCAAGTTGGAGTGTGTGCAGGGCTTGCCTATACCAAAGCAGGTGGCGAGATTATTTTGGTGGAAACAAGTTTGATCAGTGGGCAAGGCCATATTGTGATTACTGGGTCGCTCGGTGATGTCATGAAGGAATCGGCGCGGGCAGCCTTAACCTATGTGCGGGCAAGGGCCGATGATTTAGGGCTAGATCCACAGTTTTACCGCAAAATTGATATTCATGTGCATGTGCCGGACGGAGCTACCCCAAAAGATGGTCCGTCGGCTGGCATTACCATTGCCACGTCCATTACCTCGGCTTTATTAGGCGTTGCGGTGCGCAATGATGTGGCAATGACAGGTGAAATTTCCTTGCGGGGCCGCATACTGCCTATTGGGGGGTTACGCGAGAAATTGTTTGCAGCAAAGAGGTGCGGCATTAAACGGGTGCTCGTACCCAAAGACAATGAAAAGGATTTAAAAGATGTTCCCCAAGAAATTATTAAAGATCTAGAAATTATACTTGTGGAGCATGTTGACGATGTCTTGCCGCGGGCTTTAGATGCCCAACCAGAAGATATTTTTTCAGGTCGCGCCACTGCCGTGCCGCTCTATACTACTTTACGCAAAGGTTCTGCAGCAGATGCAGACATGCCGCCGAAGCTTGAGGAATCTCCGGCAAGTGACATTGAAGCCATCATGTAGTTTTTTTGGCAGTAGTTAAAATATGCCCCTATTTTTTAAAGATTAAGCTAAATGCACATGAGCCCCAAATTTAGGGGCTTTTTTTATAAAAAAATTGCGCTAAACTCTCAGAAGTAGTGTTAGTTTAGCGCAAAAATATATTTTAGTTTTAATGTTTAGAGCTAAATAGTTAAGTCTTGTATGCAATTTTTAGTATGAAGTATTTTTTGCTTTATGTATATACATATATGATTGAAATTAGGCGCAAGATGTCTTGGTATTACCTTTGATTATAAGGCGTTTAGCGAGCTTCCTACAAAAAAGTAAGTATTCTTAAACTACATTTTTGGCGAGGCTTGCTTGGCAATCCACGCATTGGCTGCTTTTAAATCTAAAGTACCTGTATAGAGTGCCCGGCCACTGATGACGCCTGCTAAATTAGTGCGCAAACTTAAGGGGTAGAGAGCTTGAATGTCTTTAAGAGTGGCCACACCGCCTGCTGCAAGCACAGGCAGACCTGCATGTTCGGCAAGCCAGGTCAATTGCTCTAAATTAAGGCCACTTTGCATGCCATCGCGGCTGATATCTGTGTAGATAATAAAGCCAGGTTTAGCAGCGCGAATTTGCGGCAGGATATCTTGAATATTTTGGCTACTTGTGCTTACCCACCCATGGGTTTTAAGGATACCGTGATCAGCATCAAGAGATACGCCAATTTTATTTGGGAATTGGGCACATAAATCGGCAAATAGTTGCGGTTCTTCTAAGGCCATGGTGCCGATGATTAAGCGGGTTACCCCACAATCAAGGTAGCGTTTGACAGTTTCTTGGTCGCGAATGCCGCCACCAAGTTGTACGGGGATAGTGAGTTTAGCACACATCTGTTCCACAAGATGATAGCTGCGGGCTGCTCCCTGAAAGGCGCCATCGAGATCCACCACATGCAGATATTGAGCGCCTAAATCTTGCCAATGCACAGCACACGCTACAGGATCATCGGCAAAGACCGTGACTTGGTCTGCTTGACCCTGTTTTAAGCGCACTGCTTTGCCTTTTTGAATGTCCACAGCAGGAAAAATAATCATCTATTATTCGGCGTGGAAACCCAGCAAAAGCCAGGAGGATACGCCGCCTCCAATTGTTCCTTAAATTAAAAGCCAAAAGAAAAATGTTGCAGTTCAAAGATTATCTAAAGAATTGATAATTTAGCGCAGATTCGTGGCATGCGCCGCTATTCTTGAATTGTTACCCCGAGCAAAGATAATGGCAACCTGAGCTTGGCCTAACGATGTTCAAACATGTTGGCGCAAGGTAATATCATGAGCATAAAACTGACATATAAATTTTAATATATATTTTTTATATAATCAAAGTGTTCACAAATACATATATGTATTGGATGAGATATGATTTGTAAAGAAGATGAAGCATTATTTGTCTATTTAAATGAAGAGTTGATAGCAATTATTACTTTATGTAAAGAGAATCAATTAAATTTAAAAACAATACCATTTTATGAACAGACAGAAGAAATTATTAGAGCAGCATGTGAAAATTGTAAAAATATTCAAGGTGTCTCACCAAAAGATTTACTAGACTATATACGAGATGATTTAAGGTCAATAGTTGATGAATATCAAGGTTATTGAGGTATTGATTTATGCACAAATCAATATAAATGGCATATGGGTCAAGCTTAAAACCAGTAAATTATGATTTCAACCTTAAGGAACATAAAATGAGAATTATGATTGTATTATTAATTGCTGTCTTCGCGTGCACCACTTCAGCTTGCAGTTGGGTTGGGCGCACTGCAGGCAAAACAGAAGCAAAGCTTGAGCGGAAAATGCACCAAATGAAAACTGGCTATGAAGAAGGCTACGCCAAAGAAAAAAGAAAGGAAACGTATTAGGATACTATATTACATTTAGTATCAGCAAAGATAGTCTAAGCAAGCAAACTACAAACTGAAAAAAAACAAGAAACAATACTTTGAAAATAAATACGTAGAGCATAAATTTAGTTAATGTAAGCTCTTGACGGATAAACGTGACATGCATGCAAGATGATGACAAATGAAGTGGTCAACACATCTGATGATTTGCTTGCAAAAGAGCCTGATCCATATGAAAATCTATTTAAAAATTATTATCATTAAAGGGTTCTTACCTTTATGCGACAATTCGTGAATGCTTGTTTGTTAAATCATATGATCATGTTAGCAGAAGATAAAGTATTTTCGGAATGTATATCATATTCTTAACTTTTGTCAAAAGCCTGATATTAAATGTGGCTTTCATCTCACATGCACGCATATGAGATGAAAGCCACATTTTTTAATTATATACCTAAGTCTTTGCAGGCTTTTTGCATGCCGTCTTTGGCTAGATCTGTTGCCGTCACCCAAGTGCCGCGGCGTTTGAGGAAGGAGCCAATATTTAAGAAGTTGTCTGTTAAGGCTTCTTGTTTTTCCTCAAAGATAGATCTGTGCATGATCTGCCCAGTTCTAATGCGTAAGAGGAAAAATTCTACGCGCACCCAGGCCGATTGCGTTACACCAGCACGAGAGCCTTCCCGTTCATGCCAGTTAAGTACTTGGGGCACTAGCAAGAGGTCGGCACCATGCTTGCGGCCATATTCTACCCAGTAGTTGAGACCTTGGGGTTGGGCAGCACTATGCGTATTTAAGCTTGTGAGTGGCAGACGCGATTCTAAGAAAACGTACCTACGATTCTTTTTACTATACAAAATGTGTTTAAATTCTTGATCCAACATTTGTAAATCGTTTGCGTTAATCACGCCTTGCTGTTCAGGAATCCGCCCAAGAATTAATTCTTGGGGTGTAGTCGGTTGGGTAAATGGTGCTACACTTATGGTATAGCCATGGGAGAGGACAATAGGCACTTCGGCTGTTGATTTCGGTTGGCGTTTACAGCTAAGGTTTCCTAGGCACAGCACAAAGATTAGCAAGAGAAGCAGGAGTTTTTTGGGAGGCATTAGTCAAGTCCTCCTTTGGTACTATGGATCTTATTATCAACACGTTGACAGGCTTCAGCTAAAGCCAAGCCTAAGCCTTTGGCTGCTGATTCAAGTAAATGGTGCCCATTCAGGCCATAACAGAATTGCACATGGAGATTAAAGTGACCACTCATGGCCAGGGATTTATAAAATTCGCGCCAAATATCTTTTTCTTCATGGGCAATTACTGGCGGTAAAAGGTCTGGGTCGTGCCAGACAATATAAGGCCGACCTGAAAGATCAATAGTGACTTCACTTAAGGCCTCATCCATGGGCACACGTCCGTAACCTACCCGATGGATACCTTTTTTGTCACCTAATGCTTCTAAGAGGCTAGCACCTAGGACTAAGCCAATATCTTCTGTAGTATGATGTGCATCAATATATATGTCACCTTCACAGGTGAGATTTAGATCAAAATTTGCCCAAAAGCACGTCAAGGTCAGCATATGATCCAATAAGCCAAAACCAGTGTCTATGGTGCATTGTCCTGAACCATCGAGATTTAATTCAAGATTAATGCGTGTTTCTTGAGTGTCACGTGTTTTGTGACATGTTCTAGGTTGAAGCATAGAAACGCGTCCACAAAATAGAAATTATTGTTGTGCTTACGCTAACTGATAAAGACATTGAACATAACAATATTAAATATGACAAAAGCATCATCACATTTAAGAATACTGTTTAAATAGCTATTGTCTTTATGTGTTATTAATTTACGCCAAATCTTATCTTAGCTATCAGCTTTCTCTTGTTCTTTCGGGGCTGCTTTTTTACCAAAGATTGCTGCAATGAGAATGCTTAATTCATAAAGCAGTAACATGGGTCCTGCCATAAGCAGTTGCGAGACTACATCAGGTGGTGTCAAAATCGCAGCTACAATAAAAATCACGAGAATAGCATAGCGTCGAACTTTCCGCATCAAATCAGCTGTAATAATGCCCATACGTGATAAGAAGAAAGAGAATAAAGGCATTTCAAAAATTAAACCAAACGCCAACAAGAGTTTCAGCACAAAACTCAGATAATCGCTGATTTTCGGCATGGCCACAATGTCTTCAGTGGCAAAGCTCACAAAGAAAGAAAAGGCATAGGGAAACACAATATGAAAGCAGAAGAGGCCGCCACCGATGAAAAAGAAGGCCGAGACAAAGGCCATGGGTAAGAGGAAGCGCTTCTCTTCATCATAGAGTCCTGGCGAAATAAAGGACCAAATTTGATAAAAGACGATGGGACTTGCAGCAAAGACTCCTGCCACAAAGGCAATATACATGCGGGTAAAAAAGCCTTCAGGAAGGGTGGTATAGATGGCGTGAGAACCTTTGGGGAGTGCTTTGAGCAGGGGGGCCACAAGTGTATTGAAGATGGGATCAACTACAAGCCAACAAGCAAGGAAGCCCAAGAACACAGCGATAGAGGCCTTGATTAAGCAACGGCGCAGTTCGTTTAAATGTTCGAGTAAAGACATTGGCTTATCTTGCTCATTGGTGCAAGAATCGTCAGTAGGATGTGGTTCTGGGGTCGCTACGGGCTGTGTGGGCGGAGGTGGGGGGGGAGCTGGTGGTTGCCCTTGGCTAAGTGTTGCCGGCTCTATACTTGGTTGGGCAACAGGTGCTGTGTTTTTTTTTCGTTTGTACTTGGGACGCTGTGTTTGACTTTGGGCGTGCTTTTTACGCTCGTTTTTGGGGCGACTCATTGCATGTCCTTAGGTTTTTGGCTTGTCGCCTGCTTGTTTGGACTCAAAGGCCATGGCCTCAGCATGGGCTTTGGCAAGGGCTTCCTCAAGGGGCGAGGTAGCAGCTTTTTCTTCGGGTGCTGCTTGGGCTTTGGCTAAGGCTTGGGCTTTGGCTAAGGCTTGGGCTTTGCGCTCTTCCAAGCGGGTCTCGCGTTCCTTTTGGGCCGCATCTTCTGCTTGTTTTGTTTGGAGTTCTTCGCGGGTCATGCTTGCCGCTTTTTGGGCCTCCTCTTCTTGGGCTGTCTCGGCATTTAAAGTGCGTTGAAAATCTGTGGACACGCGTCTAAATTCGCCGACGATTTTGCCGAGGGTGCGTGATAAGCCTGCCAAGCTTTTGGGTCCCAGTACAATTAGGCCCACGAGCAGGATGACAAGCAATTCTGTGCTGCCAATTCCAAACATAGCGTCCTCATCTAAAAAAAGCGCTTGCCTGGGGTAGGGAAGTAGATCCTAACCCTTGAGGCGATGATCATTAAGAACTCTTTCACTATTAAAACATATCTTTACGCTGATGTATTTAAAACATTTTTCTGCTACATTGTGGACGATAATACCTAGAGTAGTTTTAAGCGAGATTAATTTGGTCTCTATAGATAATTGACGTAGTTAAATATTTTATTTACTAAAGTTACTTGGGTGTTTTAAGCATTATGAACTTGGCACAACAAATACTAGATTATTGTTACTTAATTATCGCTACTTATGTTTCAGCGAGTAATGTGTATTTCGTAAGAACTGTAATCTATGATAATCTGAAAAAAGTATTTCACAAGCCTTATATTTAGGTCATCTAGCATTTGATTTATAGCACTTTACTTATTCCCATTCAATAGTGCTTGGGGGTTTAGAGGAAACATCATAGACTACGCGATTGACGCCCGCGACCTCATTAATGATTCTAGATGAGATTTGGGCCACAAGCTCATAGGGCAGGCGCGACCAATCTGCAGTCATGGCGTCAATACTGTCGACCACACGCAAGGCAATCACATGTTCATAGGTGCGATCATCACCCATAACACCAACGGTTTTTAACGGTAATAGTACAGCAAAGCCTTGCCACACCTTCTGTAAATAGCCAGCAGCCTGCATTTCTTCTTGCACAATGGCATCGGCATTACGCAAAATTTCTAAGCGTTTTGCAGTCACTTCACCTAAAATGCGGATGGCAAGGCCTGGACCTGGAAATGGTTGCCGGTAAATAATTTGCTCAGGTAGACCTAGTTCTTGGGCCACACGGCGCACTTCATCCTTAAAGAGTTCGCGTAGTGGCTCAATAAGCTTAAGCTGCATATGTTCTGGCAAACCACCGACATTGTGATGACTTTTAATGACGGCACTGGGGCCTTTGGCTGATACGGATTCAATGACATCAGGATAGAGGGTGCCTTGGGCTAGAAAATCCACTTGGGGCAGCTTGTGCGCCTCTTGATCAAAGATTTCAATAAAAGTATGGCCGATGATTTTTCGTTTTTGCTCGGGATCTGTTACGCCCTTAAGCCTACTTAAAAAGAGCTCTGTGGCATCAACCGTATGTAAGTTTAAGTGCAATTGGTTGACAAGTACTTGGGTAACCGTCTGCACCTCATTTTTCCTTAAGAGACCATTGTCCACAAAGATGCAGTGGAGATTATTACCAATGGCGCGGTGTAAGAGTAGGGCTACGACGGTTGAATCAATGCCCCCTGACAGGGCACACACGACATGTTTTTGGCCGATGCGTTCCTTAAGGCTTGGCACTTCTGTTTTGATGAAGTTACTCATACTCCAAGATGGAGAAAGTTTAGCAATTTTAAAGAGAAAATTGCGAATTATTGTTGCGCCCATGGGAGTATGGTGCACTTCGGGATGGAATTGGACAGCGTAAATTTTAGCTTCGGGCCAGGCCATGGCCGCAATGGGTAAGGTCTTGGTGGCACCAAGACACACGAAGTTATCTGGCAGGCTTACAACCTTATCGCCATGACTCATCCAGACAGGGAGGGGGCCCGCACCAGTATCTGCAAACAAAGGAGAGTCAGGAGCGAGCACTGTTAGTTCAGCATGACCATATTCGCGGGTGTCAGCATGGGCGAGTTGTCCGCCAAAATGCTTGGCCAAAAGTTGCATGCCATAGCATATGCCTAAGATGGGCACATTGAGGTCGAAGATGGCTGGCTCGAGCTTGGGGGCAGTAGCGTCCTGCACACTGGCAGGTCCCCCTGATAAGATGATGGCAGAAGGATTAGCCTGTTTAATGGTTTCAATAGCAGTGTTATAGGCGCAAATTTCAGAATAAATGCCCGCTTCGCGTACTCTACGTGCGATCAGTTGGGTGACTTGAGAGCCATAATCGAGAATAAGAACTTTTGCTTGAAGCATCTTGCCGCATCCCTGCCTGAGATTTAGTTAATCTTCCATCCTGTAGTTAGGCGCTTGTTTGGTGATCACAACATCATGGACATGACTTTCCCTAAGGCCTGCCGCTGAAATTTCGTAAAAACTGCACTTGCTTTGGAGGTCACCAATGGTTTTAGCACCAACATAGCCCATGCCACTTCTAACGCCACCCATCAATTGAAAGACCGCATCTTTGACATAGCCCCTGTAAGGCACTCTGCCTACAATGCCTTCAGGCACTAATTTGGTACTTTTTTCTTGGAAATAGCGATCCGAACTCCCTTGTTTCATGGCGTCAATGGAGCCCATACCCCGATAGGTTTTGTAGGTACGACCTTGATAGAGAATGGTTTCACCAGGACTTTCTTCTGTGCCAGCAAAGAGCGAGCCAATCATCACAGTGTTGGCCCCAACCATGAGGGCTTTGACAATATCGCCTGAAAATTTAATGCCACCATCACCAATACAGCAGCTATCCATTTCTCTGGCGGCGCGGCTGGCCTCCATGATAGCTGTGACTTGCGGAACCCCTACGCCAGCAACAATCCGTGTGGTACAAATGGAGCCAGGTCCAATACCAATTTTGACCGTATCAGCTCCTGCCTGCAAAACTGCTTTAGCACCTTCATAGGTTGCCACATTGCCGGCAATCAATTCACAATTGGGGAAACAGCTTTTGACGCGTCGAATGGCATTGAGCACATTGGCTGAATGGCCGTGCGCTGAGTCAAGCACGAGCACGTCGGCACCGGCTTTTAAGAGTTCTTCAGATCGTGCTTCACAGTCTGCGCCGATACCTATGGCTGCGCCGACCCGTAGACGTCCTTTATCATCTTTACTGGCATTAGGATATTTGTGAACCTTATCAATATCTTTAATGGTAATAAGGCCACAGAGATGATTATTTTTATCTACTACTAAAAGCTTTTCAATACGATGTTCATGTAAGTGACGTTTTGCTTCTTGTAAAGATGTGCCTTGTGGCACTGTAATGAGATTTTTAGACGTCATCACTTCATGTACTTTGACAGCGTGTGGATCTTCAACGAAGCGTACATCTCGATTGGTTAAGATGCCCACTAATTTGTCGTTATCTACTACCGGCAGACCTGATACGCTGTATTCTTGCATGAGTTGTAAAGCGTCAAATACTGTATTTGTGGGATTTACAGTGATGGGATCGACAATCATCCCGCTTTCACTTTTTTTGACACGCTCGATTTCTAAGCGTTGCTTCTTGATGGGCAGATTTTTATGTATAATGCCAATGCCACCCATGCGAGCCATGGAAATGGCCATAGCTGATTCTGTTACTGTATCCATGGCAGCCGAGAGCAGAGGCAATTTTAAGGGAATGCTTGGTGTAAGTTGGGTCGAAAGATCAACCAGATCTGGCGTAACTTCAGAATAGGCAGGAACGAGCAGAATGTCATCAAAGGTAAGTGCCTTACCACGATTTTGAAACATGAGATACTCCCTGGTTGGCTGCATAAAATGAAAAAAAAGTAAATAATCAGAGTAATGATCTAGAGTTGGCTTGTCAAGGAAAAGGTGCAGGGCAAAATCCGAGCGCATTGAGCACCTGATAAAGATGGAAGAAAAATTTGTTGAGTTATTTTGCTAATAAACTACAAATATTAAACATCTCGAGTAAAATACTAGTCATATGCGATATTTACTTAAAGTAAATTAAAGACTTATACACGAACATATATTATGGTTTATATTATTATTAAAAAATAAATTATAATATTGCAGAATCTTTTTGGATTATTAAAGGTATAAAAATGCTTAAAGAATTAAATAATTATGATTTACTATAAAATAATTTTTCTGTATAATGCAATAATTTTTGCTTAATAGTCATCTTATAAAATATAGATACGTTCAAGATTATATAATAGCAAATGTAGTCAAATGTTTTATGCTCTGATCTATCAATTAGGTTAAGGTGTTTAGACAAGAAAATGGCGATGCATGGTGTTGGTCTTTTATGTGTACAACAATATGAAAGTAAGAGTGTTAGTCATGAAATTTTCTAGATGACGCTTGAAGGCGCTAGCAGCTTTCTTTAAAATAGTGCAGCAGATAAGGTTTAGGCAAAGAGCGTTTTGAGGCTTGATGCAAGTTTTGCATAAGGAGGAGCAGCATATGCTGCAACAACAGCAGTCTAACCAAGGAAAGCTTGGAACCAGGCTCAAAGTGATCTCTAAAGGTCACAAAAAGCTTGTAGCTGCAACGCTTTTTATGTGTGGGCTGCTTGGGGCCGCAATTGTTTGGGTGGCCTGTGGTTATTCGAGCGGTTTTGTGGAGCGCATAGCTATGAAGCTTGATAGCGCTACAGCGGGCACACCCTTAGCTGGTTTGGGGAAATTATTGCGAAAAGAGCCTGTGCAACCTGATCGCGTGTTACACCCTGCAACCAATCCTGGCACTTTGGCAGGCCATGTTATTCGCGGTGAAAGCGGTCTCGATGGCATGTTGATGCCAGATGGTAGCTTTCGCGCTCAAGGTGAACTTGTCTTAAAGCCTGTCCATGAAGATTCGCGGTTATCACGTAATTTTGTAGAAGATGTTGCGAAATTTATTGTGACTCGTTATGTGCCTAGTGAACCACATGGGCAACTGCTTTTAGAATTACAGCAGCTTAATCAACATTGTAGTACACGCCTTAATACAGAACCTGGTGGTGGCAGACAAGCCATTTTAAAATACGCGTTTCAACCGACAATGCTTAAGGCCCTGTACCAACTCTATATCAGCTATTTTCTTGATTGTTTAGAGCAAAGTAGTGCAGAGACCTTGACATTGGTGCAACAAGGTGAATTGTTTAATTTATTAGCTAAGCGTTTCGAAGATGTTAATGCCACTTTGGCGCATATCTTATCTGTCAAAGAATTTAGTGTGGAATTGTCTACGTTTGAGGCTAGTGTCGAACAATATGAAAGTTTAAGTGCCCAACTGACCTTGGCGCAATATGACTTGGAACAGCTGCAAGCCTTGGGGGATGGGGTAGATCCCAAAGAATTGCACACACTGAGTCAGCGCGTGGCCGAACTCACAGAACGTCTTGAACGGGCGCAATTTAATCGGCAAGAAAATCTGCATTTTTTTCTCGATAATTTAAAACGGGCTAGTGCGCCTGATGTTGATGATGACACCTTGTTGTTTTTGGCGATGTGGTTACATCGTCGGATGCAGCAGCAAGATAATTGGCGCGAAAGTTGTGAGACATGTCGCGAACTTCTAGGGGATTTAGTAGCCCGCTTGCGAGCTCAAAGTAGCAAAATTGCGCTAACTCAAGAGCAAAAAGCGCCAAGTAACACTCTTAAGGCGCAAGGTGTGGATCAACTAAGTCCACCGCCAAAACCCGTAGAAACTGAAGAGATGATGCGTGCTACTTTGGTAGAAGATCTTACAATACTTACAAATCAACGCGAAGCTGTAAGGCCTACCAATACACAAGATAAGCAGCAAGAAGCTGGAGATCCAAGTTATCAAGATGATGATTTACCAAAGCCAATTCAAATTCCCATTAAGCTTAAGTAATTGACCTGCTAGGCAGAATGTGCGTGTTAGCACAAAGAAGTCGTGTATCTGCCTGACAAGATATATTGTAATAATCTTATGCTATGATGTGTCACGTATGTTACCTTATATGTTAAGTTGCATCTTTTAATTGCATCATGATCGTGTTGCAAAAATAGTTGATCAAGTATTGCTATATCCTTTTTAAAAAGCTCTGCTTAAAGATTGCTTATGGACGAATGTAAGTAAAGTTGGCAAAGTGTTGAGTTCACTATATAAAAATAGTCTTTAGCTACACTGCGGGGAGTGACTTTGCGAGATTCCATATTATTTGTCGGCGGCACCCGTAGTGGCAAAAGTGCCTTGGCGCAAAAATGGGCCGAAGCTGTTGGCACAAAGCGTCTGTTCATTGCAACCTTAAGGGTGCGCGATTGGGAAATGCAGAAGCGGGTGCAAAAACATCAAGAGGAGCGTGGTGCCAATTGGGCACTTTGCGAAATAGACCACAATTTAGAGCAGCGCGTGGAGGAAATTGTGACCCAGGCCGATCCGCCGCAGGTGCTTTTACTTGATTGTGTGAGTACTTGGATCACTAATCTGCTTGAGGACGGCTGCCAAGAGGATACGATTTACACTCAAGTGCGCAGTTTTGCGCGGATTGTAGCAGCAGCACATGTGGCGTGTGGAGTTGTCACCACAGAAGTGGGGCTTGGGGTTGTACCTATGACACCTTTAGGCCGCCAATTTCGTGATGTGTTAGGTCAGGCGAACCAAATTTTAGCAGCTAGTATGCCAAATGTTGTGCTTGTAAGTTGCGGTTTACCATTGGTGTTAAAAGGATATTTCTGTGCACCTTAAAAAATATAGTGGGAAAGTATTTAATAAGCAACACAATCTTTATCTTCAGGTATGAAAGATAGATGTGCTATGACTTTTTTTACGTGGGCACAATTATAGATTAGAAAAGCTTTTGTAGCGTAATACTCAATACTTACAAGATATATTTGCGTACAATGTTGCCGTGAAGCACGACCTATTTACTTGTGCCAAGATGGTGCAAAGGTCAATTTACGTTCACGCCGCAAGGTGTACAATTGTGGAAGCGGTTTTTTGTATTTTTCTTTTTGTGTCCTTTTGGTTACTGGCGAGGTGTATAATGCACAAAGCCCTGCTTGTGACATATTTAAGTTTTCTAGTATTGTTGATGCAGTTTGGAAATTGTTTGGCTGCTGACCCCAGAGTATGCATTCAAGATGTAGCAGCGGCAATTGATGAAGCTGATGTAGAGTTATTTAAGGCTAGAGTCGATGTGGATGCCGTCCTCAAGAATGCAATTCAAGTTTTTTTACAAGAAATCAATAAGCCCCAGCTAAAGCAGCATGTACCGCCGATGCTGGCGTTGATGTTACAACAGGCAGCTTCTAATGAAGCTGTTGGCGCAAGTATACGGCAATTATTGTTAACAGAAACGCGAGCTTTTGTTTTGAATGGCATTGCTTCAGGTGCATTTGCCGGCAAAAAATTGTCGAACAGTACCGAACAGGGATTGTTGACGCCTTTATTTGCCAATGCGTCCTTGGGCAGAAAAGAAATTGTGCAAATAGGTTCCGCCCAACAATGTCCTGATGGCTGGATTGTTCCCTTTGTGGTCTATGATTATGGAAATGAGCTTGAATATTCTGTAGATGGCCTTGTGCAAAATAATAATGGAAGTCTGCGTCTGATGAGAATAGTCAATCTCGAAGCATTAATTGCGCAAATACAAGAAGAGGCCAAGCAATTTAATTAACTGGTGCAGCGCGTGTAAGCTTTAGAAAAAATTGATCAAATATTTTGCAAGTAAGTATATAATGTGCTTACTGCGTTACTTTGATTTTTATCTAGATTTTAAAAGATTTGCACATGTATTAGAGTGTGATGATTTATAATCATAATGTAAGCTGTCAAAACCTCTTGATTTTTTGATTTTATGCAGGTCGATTGCGGATAAATGCCAAAGTTATGAAATGTGTTTTTAGGTGCACAGCATAAAGCATTAGATCCTAAGCGCATGCATAAAAATTATCAAGAGTATAGAACTTATTTGCTATTCGTTTACACTATTGTTCTTGATAATTTAGATAGTTTTATTAAAAAGCGTCCACATAGCATAAGTTTAGCGACTTATCTATATGGACGCTTTTTTTGTGGACGCTTTTTTAGGGCCGAATGATTTTGTTAGCTAAGGCGAGGGTTGTGACTATATCAAGCATATTAGTCGTTTCACCTACTGCTTTGGCTTCAAGAAGCCCATAGTGATTTAAGCATGTTCCACACACAAGAATTTTGATGCCGTGGGTTGCCAGGGTTTTAAGACTCTCAAGCGCTTTACCTGGGGTTGCGGCGAGCTTAACGCCGCCATTTAAAAGAATTATCCCCATAAGCTCATTTTCAATTTCAGGTAATGTGGCCAAGAAATTTTCCATAAGCTTTGTGCCAAGGGTATCGTCGCCGCTACCCACTTGCTGGGAGGTGATGAATACCAGGGTTTTAGCCGAAGTATCTTTGCTTTGATTGTCTGCCTTGGCTTGAATAGTTCCGCTAGCATTGTTTGCTGTGAGGATCCATAATTGCGAGCTTTGTTGTTCTACTTTGATAGTATAGCCATTACGACTTAAGAAGCGATTTACATTTTCACAGGCGGCTAAATTATCCACTAATACTTGACAAGTTTCAGGATGTTTAGTTTCAAGAAGTTCTTTACATTTGAGCACTGGTTGTGGGCAGACAAGCCCTTGACAATCTAAAGTTTCTGTCATGATGAATACTCTTATAGTATTGATGATATTGATTAATAAGTAAATGATCTCTATAGAACAATACACTGTATTGCAACTATATTTGATATGTACGCAAATTATATATTCGACATTTCTTAACAAAGTAGCTACTAAATTATCATTAAGAAAATTTTAGATAGCGCTGGATGATCGTATCTAAGGTTATGGATGCGCCACAAATGATGATACAGATGGCTGCTGAGATAAATACCCCTTGATATCCATAACCAAAGTTAATGACTAAGCCACCTAAAATGGGTGCAGCAAAGGCACTGGCGTCAAAGGCGGCCATCATAATGTTGGAATTGAGGGTGCGAGCGTCTTGACTTGAGCGATCGTATACCAAGGCTGCTAGCAGAGGATAATGTAAGCCCATCGCAAGACCGTAGACAAAGGCTAAAGGAATCAAGCCTAAGCCTTGTGTGTAGCCCATGCCGCCAATACAAATGGCGAGAATAACAGCTGTTGTGATGATGACTATTGCTTTAGGCAGACGATCTAATAAGGTATTGCCTAGTAAGCGTACCAGGATGATTGTTGATGTATAGGTGGTAAAAAAATAGGCTGGCACTGAATGAATGATTTGGCACAGGCCTTTGATGAAGAATATCGCCTGGTTCGTCATCATCGTAAAACAAAAGCAAGCTAAATAGACAAGCCCTAGATTTTTAATATGAAAACTTTGGCGCATGTGTGCAAGGGACGCACTACGCCTGGCAGGTGGGAGCTTGGTCTGCATAGCTTGGTATAAGGGTCTAAGCGTGGCAAGGGCCGGGATGCCAAGAATAGCTGTCCAAGCAAAGAGTTGGGCTTCACCGCCAGTAATTATGATTAAGCCTTCACCGATAGCTGGTAAGATGGCGAAAGGTAGTAAGAGCGTCAGTGAAAACAACGCAAAACCACGCGCACTTTGCCCGGCAGGAATACAATTGACCAAGAGTGTTGTGGTGCAACTTGAGTAGACAGCAAGAGCTATGCCTTGAATAATGCGGAGCGCGGCAATCACGGGAATGGCAAAATCTTGTGGCACTAAGGGGTAGGAGAGTAAGGTTAAGCTTGCTACAAGTATTGAGCCAATCATGGGCCAGGTCTTATTTTTGCCAAGCAGGAAGTAAGTGACAAGAGGACGCGTCACAAAGACCATCAGAGCTAGGAGTGCTAAGAGAATGCCCCGCCAATTGGGACTTATGGCAAGTTTAACCATCCATTGTTCCATACAATAGAAGATTGCCACATAGCAGTTACAGCACATGGCCTGCAAGAATAACAGAATGAACTGTAAATTGATGAGTTTGTCTTGAGATTGTGTGACGAGCATAAAAATTATATAATAGATCTAGCGATTTAAAATTATTTTATTGCCATTTATTAATATCTGTAGAAATAAAATATATAATAGTAAGTTATATAGCAACTAGAGTCATAAATGTAGTATGCAGTACTATATTGAGTGTATATTAATTGTAATATTTATTATGAGTTTAGTAATATAGATTATAAAAATCAATATCAATTTACTCAAGATATCATTATATTTTGCTAATGACTTAGGGAAATATAGATTTGCGCATAGACTTGGTAATGTGTGAGAAACTTATGATAAATTATGGAGAGAGATTACAGATCTTTGTCAAGAACAGATGCGATATCTGCTTACACATCGTGCAGTCGTTTCCAAGCAAGAATATTGCGCATGCAAATAACAAGAGCTGCGTGCTTTTTTGATGAAAAAAAAGCCTAACATCTGCTGCAGAATAACTGCAGCAGAACATAAGGCTTGCAATTGTTGCTTTGAATCATGGGAAGGCAGGGTATGGCTTAATGATAGCGACCTTCGAGAAAATTATTAGCGAAATGTTGCACGGATTCTTCATTGACCATCAACATATCTAATTGTCGCGTCATAATTAATAAACGTCCCATTTGCACTAAACGTTCCTGGGTCGCTTCTTTGGCGTATTTTTGAAACCTTGCTTTGAGTCTTGTGCCTTCAGCCTCAACAGTGAAACCTAAGGTGCTCAAGATGATGCCAATACAGCGAATGCGCCGTTCTTTACGTTCATTACTGGCGGCACCACCCGAAAATTCAAAACGAATGTAATTTTTATTTAAAGTGTTGCCACACCATGTGTCTAAGACAGCATAATGGTAGCCCACACGCGAGGAGAGCATTAAGTAGCGATCGGAAATAATGGCATAGCTATGATCGCCAAATCTTTCACCAACGCTATTATTGCCGCCGATCATCGATTGGCCCATGACCGACAAAAAGCCTTTCATATTGATGGGTCTAGGGCCTTTAGCTTGGACGGCAGGATCTAACATGCCATTTAATAGTTCAGTAAATGGCAAACTGGTGATATCTTCGCGGTGCGCCACGCGTTTCGTCGTAGGACTTAAGCCGCCGCCTAAATCGATAACATAGAGATCCAAGGGGATCGGGCAGGCTAATTTCAGGGCTGCGCCATGGTCTGAACCATCAGCTAGATCATCAGAAATTTGAAACATAGCGTTGTAGCTAAATTCATGGCAATAACGCATGCAATCATGAAGCGAAGTACAGTTTTGCGCCTGGAAGAGCTCTGAATTGGGATCCACAAGATGCAGGGGCAAAATTAAGGGTGCAATGCGTTTTAAGAGCATTAAAGCTGGGGTATCTTCTTTGGGTGCTTCCTTTTTGATAGCTAGAGATAGGAGTTCGGGAATTTCACCAGCAAAGATGCGACCTGCCAAGGCATCTACTGTTACGAGTTGCCCAGGGCTTAATTGTTGCGCAATGTCTGGGAGATTCATGATACAAGGCACACCAAATTCACGACAGAGGATTGCCATGTGGCCGGTCATACTGCCAATTTCAGCGATCACAGCACAGGCTTTGTTCAAGGCAACCATGGCCAGAGGCGAGGAGTGCTTAAGCAGCATAACTCCCCCCTCAGGAAAATCGCTAACACCTTTTTCGGGATCAAAGGCCACAATTTTTCCACAAGCAACACCCCTGGCTGCACAATCAGCACCTTGTGCTATGGGTGAGAGGTCAGCTAGTTCTGGAGAGTTGAGATCTGTGGCAGCGCTTTCCATACGCAATGGACGTGTTTGTAAGATCAATAGTTCCCCTTGCGGGTTGATCGCCCATTCGACATCTTGAGGATATTGGTAGTGCCGCTCAAGTTGCAGAGCAATACGTCCTAAGGTTGCGACCTGGGTGTCGGTTAGACAGGGCGTATTTTGGAGAGCTTGCTCCACAGGTACGCGTTTTTGCACACATTCTGCACCAGTGACATCTAAGACTATTTTTTCGCGTTTACAGGCGATTTTTTTTTCGCTTATGACCTGATCGGTGCGGGCAAATAACCACATGTCAGGGGTACCAGAACCATCAACTACCATTTCGCCTAGGCCAAAGACGCCGTTGATCAAGACGCAGTTGGAGCGCAGATCTAACGGATGCCGTGAATAGCACACGCCAGCCGCATACGCAGACACCATTTCCAGGCAGAGTACGCCCATGCCTTGAGCCTCTAAACGAAACCCATGGTTGGAACGGTAGGTTAAGGCACGTTCAGAAAAGAGACTAGCAATAATTTGCTTAAAAGCAGCTATAAATTTGTTGCGCCGCACCCCTAAAAGGGTTGCATATTGCCCAGCAAAAGATTGCACACCATCTTCAGCAATGGCACTAGAGCGCAACGCACATACAACATCATCTTGTCCAAAGGTTAAATCCCAGCGTTTCAAAAGATGATTTTCTACATCACTCGGCACCTTGGCTTCGATAATCATGTTTTGAATTTCAGTTGACGCTGCATGAATACTCTGTGGCGCTTCAGGATCTACAGCCCGCAGGATGCTATGGATTTTCTTAAAGAGGCCACTTGTGCGTAAAAGATGCAACACACCTGCCTGGATCGTAATAGCAAAGCCTCGAGGAACTTGGATACCTAGAACATTACTAATTTCACCTAAATTAGCGCTTTTACCACCTACAGCATAGGTTAAACTAGCATCAATATCAGCCAAAGCCAATGTTAAATCTTTGACATCGCCTAAATTATGTTGCTCTAATTGATTCTCAATTTCTTTACCTAGGTGTTTAACAGCTTCTACTAAATCATCATGATTTTTTTCTGAAATATCATTAAGGCAAGTCGCCATGCGTTCACATTCAATGATTGCTTGACGCGCATCTTTACGAATTTGATTTACATCTGCATTACGTTCGCCACGCAATACTGCTTCCATACTAGCAATTATTGTAGCTAAATTAGAATTACATTGTAGTAAGTCATTAAAAGTTGCATAACGTTCTTTAAAAAGCGAAGTACGTTTCTCTTGATCTACATTTTTTTCTAACCCTAACAATTGTTTGAGTTTACGCAACATAATTTGTTTCTCCCTAAGCTTTCTCTATAAAGTACATGTTTGACAGGAGTCTGAAAAAGCTAGGTACTTTATTTTTATTACGGGTTGTGTGTTTTAAATTTTATAGAATAAAAATCAATAACGATTAAAGTAGCATTAATTAATTTATAGGTGCATGTTCAAGATGTTATTATATAAGATAACGTTTATTGATTCACTGCTTCTGCTTCACCTGGTTTAATCATATGGTCTATATTATAGATAGCACAATCTATAACATAGCGTTGCGATGCACCACGACCTTCTTTTCTAATGATACCTAGAGATGCCAATTCCTGTAAATCATATTGTGCAGTACGTGTAGAAATATTATCATTAGATAAATCTTGATATTCTTGACGTGTGATACTTCCATTTTCTAAAATTATAGGTAGAACAGTTTGTTGTCTTGCATTTAATTTAGCAAAAACATCTTGTAAATTTGGTGATACATGTGTAATAATACTATCAATTGCATTAACGTCAGTTATTTCTTCTTGAGATTGTTCTTCTTGAACATCAAGCAAAATATCATTTGACTGTAAAATATTATTTTTACAGAAAGCTAAAGCCCTTGTAATCACATTTTTGAGTTCACGTACATTACCAGGCCAATTATATTGCATTAATTTTTCTAGTGCTCCATGGCTGACATCAGGTATTTGCGTCGTTGTGTCTTGTGAATTGCTAGAAATTAACTGCGACATAAAATGTACACATAAGGGCAAAATATCTTCTTTACATTCGCGTAAAGGCGTTGTCTGAATTGAAAAGACAGATAAGCGAAAGTAGAGGTCATTTCTAAAACCCCCATCTTTGCCGTCATTGCGCAAATCAGCATTGGTAGCAGCAACTATCCGGGCATCAAAATCTAATTCTTGGTCTGAGCCCAAAGGGCGCACCTTACGTGTGGACAGGGCCCGCAACAAAGCTTGCTGGACTTTAGGTGTGGCATTGCCAATTTCATCCAGCATGAGGGTGCCGCCGCCAGCCGCAATAAAAGCCCCTTTACGGTCTTGTTTGGCTTCGGTAAATGCGCCTTTGACATGGCCAAACAGGGTGTCCATGAGGAGATTTTCATCCAGGGCACCGCAATTAATAGAAATAAAGGGTTTATTTTTGCGGTTACTGGCTGCGTGGATGGCTTGGCTCACTAATTCCTTGCCTGTGCCAGTTTCGCCAACAATCAAGACATCCCCTTGTACATTGGCGATGGTTTTGATTTGCTTACGCAATTGCACAATTTGTGGCGACACGCCTATTAAGAGCTCCTGCTCCAAATCTTGAGGCTTGGGCAGGTTTTCCACAGGTGCTGTGAGTTTGCGCACAGTTGAAGCTGCTAAATGGGTAGCGTGTTGGGCCTTGGCGCGGTGGAGGCGGAGTAAGACTTCATTGATCGCCAGACGCAAGTTTTCCACTTCTAGGGGCAATTGGGGAAGATCTATGGGCTCGGTTGCGAGTTTAGCATTGCGCTCTTGTAAATTAAGGGTAAGGGCTTTAATGCTGCGATTGGCAAAACGCCCAATCCACCAGAGGCTTAGGGAGAGTAAAAACACAGCAACGAGAAAGCCGATGACAAATAATTGTAAAATATTGTTATAGGTTTCACTTGCTGTAAAGGTAGTATCTAAAATGCCAATACCGCCAATAACTTCAGGCTCTTTTTCATTACAGCACTGAAAGCGGATAGGTGCATAACTTACGCATTCGGCACGTGTTTGACCTTTACTCCAGCCAGTATCTCCTGTAGGTAAATTGCGATGACCTGAGCGACTATTGCGAATATCTTCGATCATATCTTGATATGTGGTATACTCAGTAGCTGGCCGAAAGGCTTGTTTAAATCCTGGGCGACCAATATCACCTTGTAAATTTCTCCGCACATCATCATAACGTAAAGGGAGATTTGTTAAATCTCCTTCGTTTGGATTTTCTGATTGAAATAAAATCCAACCATAAGAATCAAAAAACATACTACGTACGCGTGAGACGGCATTCTCATCATTTAAGCTTGGTGTAACAAATGATTCTTTGGATAAAATATTTCTTAATACTTTTAAATCTACTGAAACAGTTAGAATGCCAATGGGGTTTTCTTGATCATCAAAAATAGTGATAGATAGTCTAATTACTTGCAAAGTTATATCTTGTACTTGTTGATCAATTTTTATCATATTATAATGCACTTCTAAAGGAGGACTAACTCTCACTGTGCCACGTTTAGCTTCAGATTGCGATGTTAAAAATGGTGAATATGGTGCATTAAAATATGTATGTGGCTGTAATTCAATAATGCCATGGTCGGTATTCAAAAGAATATAGCGGTCATTATCGATGGTGCTCATAAAAGCTATTTCGCGAAATTCAAGGTGGTTACTAGCATTGCGCAAGTTCAGACGCCGCAGCATTTCCGTTCTAGTTATACCACCTGCCGCGAGAACCATAAGCTGGTTACGATTTTCTAGAAGTTTATCTTCTAAATTTTTAGCTATTGCCTCTGCGTGCATTTGCTCATTGCGTGCAATTGCGGACGTCACAATGCCTTTAATCTCATTGCACGTAAGATAGAGCACAACAAATAAACAGCAACAGATTAAGGGGATGCCGGTTAGCATCATGCGCCAGACAAGCGTCTTATTCATGAAAAAAGACGCTGTATCAAGCATATTTCCTGAAATGATGGGCGTAAGCAAACGCATAATCTAACCTCATAAAAAAGCCTTTTAGCATTGTTTAAGCTTCGCGCAATTTTAGCATAGTTGTTTTTTGCGCTCAATCTTAAACTTTGTTCTGCAGCATTTACTCGCGCAATGGAACGCTGCTTGCAAGTTAGTCTGCGTTTTTTATGGCCTTGTGCTAAAAGGTTTCCGCTCATTTTAAGGTGGCGGATAGAAGCTTGTATCGCAAAGGCTTTTGCCTAATATTCTGCCTTATTTTTTAGTTGCACCGACGGCTTTTATAAGGTTGAGATAGATGCGAACCGAGTTTGTTTGAAATACGGAGGAGACCATGAAATTGAGAATGCAAAAGTTGTGGACTTGGCTCACAAGCCTAGCCCTTGCCTTAGTTGTATTTATGCCCACATTAGCAATGGCAGCCAAGAAAAAAGGCGCTAATGTTGTTATTGTGGCCGATACCCGCGAGTTGGGCGACGGCATCATGGCTTGGTGGGCAAATCTTTACAACGAAAGTCATTTATATTTTGCTATCCTCACGATCATCATTATTCCTGTGACAGGTTGTATTTTTGGTTTGTTGGCGGATGTTGTGATGAATCACATCGGTATTGACCTGAAACATCGTGAAATCAGCGAATAGTGATACGGGAGGCCTTTTATGGATTGGTTATATGTATTGATGCCCATTTCTGGCATTGAAATTTTTTGGCCCGGTTTGATTATTCTCGGCCTAGGCGTAGGAATCATTGGTGGTTTTTTTGGCTTAGGTGGCGCTTGGATGGTCACCCCAGGCTTAAATATTTTAGGCTTCCCCATGGCCTTTGCTATTGGTACCGACGTGGCTCATATGGCTGGTAAATCTTTGATCAGTACCATGCGTCACGGTAAATTCGGTAACGTGGACTACAAACTCGGTTTAACCATGCTCATTGGTACCATTGTCGGTGTAGAAATTGGTGCCCAAATGATCATGTGGTTGGAACGCCTTGGTAAAGTCGATGAAGTTGTACGTTGGTTATATGTTGTACTCTTGATCGCTTTGGCGTGGATGGTCTTTTCTGATATTGCTATTCGTAAACGTAAGGAACGTGAAGCCGAACAACGCGGCGAAACATTGGATAAAAATGCCACTGGTATTGACTGGGCAACCAAATTACATGCCATTAAGATTCCTCCGATGGTGCAATTCCATGCTGCAGGTATTACCTGTTCCGCTTGGTTACCCATTACCGTTAGTTTAGCTACCGGTTGGTTAGCTGGTATTTTGGGTATCGGTGGTGGTTTGATTCGTATGCCCGCTTTGGTGTACTTGGTTGGCTGCCCCACCCACGTTGCTGTAGGTACCGACTTATTTGAAGTTGCTATTTCTGGTTTGTATGGTGCTGCTTCCTATACATTTAAGGGTCGTACCGAACTCGTGGCTGCATTAATCATGTTGGTTGGTGCTGCTGTTGGTGCACAAATTGGTGCCGTAGCTACAAAGTACATCAGAGGTTATGGTATTCGTGTGGCCTTTGGTGCTGCTGTTATCGGCTGCTTGTGCTCCGTTGTATTAAAGCTCATTCAACCTTATTTTCCTGCTTATGCTGGATTTATCAATGGCGTAGCCACGGTATTCGTGCTTGCGTTCGTGACAATCATTTCTGTGTACATCGCAGTGAAGATGGTTAATGGTGCCAAGGCCGAATTGGCTGCAAAAAGACAACGTCAGGCTTAGTTGAAGGGAGGATGACTGAACATGAAAACACGTAATCTGATGTTGTCATTGGTGCTAGCCGGCAGTTTGGGACTTGCTGCTTGTAATACCGATTATGGTAAGACAGTTGAGCAAGGACGTTGTGTAGCGTTTGATGGCAAAACAGTTACCTTCGTACGTGATAGCAATGTGAATCCCAAAAATCCACCAAAGTATGAAGGTAAAATTTTAAAGTTTACCTTGCCTGAAGATCCTAAGGAAAAGGGTCCTGATGCAGCTGTTGGTAACTTCATCGATTTTGATGCTGCCAAGAAAAAGGTGTATGTTTATAAAGATAATATGTTAGTTGATAAAGATGTGGAATTAGTCAACAAGCAAGAAGGTGTTGAAAGACATGCTTCTGCTGTGAGTGGCAAGACCTTCCCCATGGTTGATAAAGATAAGAATGAAGTTACTGTATACATGAAGAACACCTTAGCTACCTTTAAGATTCCTGCAGACCTACCTTCTGATGAAGCTTTCTGGAAAAAAGGTGATGATGTGCGCGTCTTCTTCAAGACTGATGGCATGGCAGCACGCTATATGAATATTTCCAAGACGAATATCTTCAAGAAATAGAAGTTTGCTCTTTTGAAGTAGTTAGCTTAAGAAAAATGGGTGAAGATTAATTGTCTTCACCCATTTTTTTTTATAATCAAAAAATATTTGTTTGGGAAAAAGTTTTACATGAGTAGTTATAAAGAAAGTCTGTTGGTTGGCTTAGTGCGCATTATGGCCAATGTTTTGATGCTCGCAGCGTTATTTTTGGCTATGTATAATGCTTCCCATAGCAGTGGCAGCAGTATGCTGATCTTTTGTGCCTGGTTTTTTGGTATCACTATCTGTGTGTGGGTGGCGGCTTGGTATTTGATTAGGCTGATCCGCGAAAAAGGACAATCGCGGGCCGAGAGTTTTTTGCTCTTGCCCCATTGTACTGAACCATGCCTTGTAAGGTGGGAAGTTGTCGAGCATAGTCCCCTCAACGTAAACAAAACTGGCGGCGTGGCAAAAGAGAAGTAAGAGAAAGATACTGCGCCAAGAGTAGCGTAGACACATTTACATTGTAACAAGCTTGAGGCTTTTGCAAATACTGCAAGCTATGGCTTTACGTTTGCGAAATGATTGGCGCACGTAATATTTTTTAGAACTTACCTTATAAGCATATAAGTTTTTGCAAATAGGCTTGCATAAGACTGAACTTAAGTTTTCTGCATTTTTTTGATTTTTTGTAAACAAAAAAAAAGACTCATATTGCTATGAGTCTTATATTGATATAAATTTTTTGTTACTTTTGTTCACTAGTTGATTCTGTAGTTGTATCAGTTGGTTCTGCGGGAACAGTTTCTGAGGCTTGACTGATAAACGGCTTGACTGATTCTAACCAACCATTGTGAATACCGCTAATAAAACCAATCACTGCATTCCAGATGCCCAGACCAAAAAGATAAAAAATCGAGAAGAAAATAATTATACCTGTAACAACTGCATGGCGATAATGCCATGCTTCAGATTGATAAGCTGTTTCAGTCAATCTATTTTGATCTGCCATCTCTGACATCGTCTGCTCCCGAAATTTAGAAAAGAAAAAAAAGGGGCTTCTTTGTCTCTACCCAACCTGCAGGTAATAAAACGCACTAGTACCTAAAGTACTGTGCAACGGCCATTACGGCGTCATTTTACGGGTTTCTGTACGAAAGCTATGGGTTTTTTGTGAGGCGAACCCTTCCCTAAGCCCCCAACGGTACGCATGCCTTACGGGCAATGTTTTCAAAACCTTAAAGCTTTATAATTGCAGCGCTCTTTTCTGTCAAGTCTTTTTTTAAGCGGAAAGTAAGTGTCGCAGTTCTTTTGAATTAAGTATGCCACTAGAGAAAACGATAAGTTCTTGGATGTTTAAGATTACGCCAAGTTGGAAGTTTTTAGAAAGTCCGGCATGGCTTAATTTGTGAGCGTCTGTGAGCTAGCGTTATTGGCACAACCCAAGGGGCTCTCTAACGGAGTTTAGGGGGAGCCAAATTAGTAAAATACAAAAGCATGTAAGTTAAGCTATATGTAAAAAGAACGGCAGAAAATTGGCAATATAGAGCTTTCTATGACTGTTTCTTGGGTGCTATGGGCTTAGGGGCATTTGCATACGCAAGTTATCTAAGAGAGCAACAGCGCAAGTCAAAGTAAGCACCTTAAATTACGAGTAATTTTTTGCAGCATCTTTCTGCAAGTTAGCTCTTGGCAGTAGTGTCTTTTGGCCAATTAAGTCTAAAGCAGGCTGCGCACTTTTTCTTCTTTAGACGGCCTAATTGGGAGAACTTGTGCCCAAAAAAACTTCAGCAAAGAAGCTTGGCAGGTTGCGCTAATATATGTTGCGCTACTATATATTGATATGAACCTGGCCGCCTTATTTTGTATTTTGCTGGGTGTTCTTTGATTATTTTGCAAAAAAAGATAATGTTTTTGATTTTTCGACAAAAGTTAGAGAAAAATGTCAAATATTTGAAGGTAATTTGCAAATCAGCAGCAGGCACTTGACAAAAGATAGTGTGGAGTGCATTATGCCAAATTGTGTCTTGCACTTGGGGACTTAAAAAAATAGCCACAGGTGACATTATTTAAGTGCTAAAGTTTTGTGCTTGACAAACAAATGCTTTTGGAGCAAGATTAATTCTTGCGCTCATGAAAAAAAGAGTAAAGTTCTTTGCTTTTAGCCCAAGATTATGTGTTTGCGAGTATTTTAGTTAGTCGGTTTAAATGACTTGACAGATACCTAAAAATTTGGCAAAAACCCAACCTTGCGCATTGAGCTCTGCTGTCTAGCAAGCTCAATCTTTTTTTCTCTAAAGAAAAAGTGCTTGACTTCTTCTTTACTTAAGAGCATAAGAACTTTGTCTGTTTAGTGTATGTAGTATCAATAAGATATTCTTTATTTTAAGTGAAGTAACAATAAAATTCAGTTTTATGTTACATCGTTTAAAATAAAAGTCCTTGACAGGCAAATTAAGTTCTGTTAAAAAACAAGAAGTTTGCAAGATCTCTTGTGAATTAAAAAAGTAGATCAAAAAGCAAACTTAAGACGCTTGACAGAGAAATCTGAAAAGTGTAAAAAGCTAAA
>JAFTDU010000045.1 GCA_017454005.1 Desulfovibrionaceae bacterium
AATATATTTTAAGAATTTTTAAAATAAATCAATATAGATAGCACAGTGCCAAAAAATTATATATAATATAATTAATTGTATTATTTAAGATATAGCAATATATTTTTCAAGTATTAATTAAAATAATTAATCAGTCAATAATTTAAGTATTTAGTATTAAGATGTATCAAAAATTATAATTTTTCATGTAAAGTTATACTAAGAATAATTTTATTATATAATGACAAAATATTTATACAGCGTATTTTTTGATATTTGATACTATTTTTCTCTTTTTATGATAGAAGTTTTAGCATATAATATAGCAGTAAAATCTTTCGATAACACTCTAATTTTTTAAGATAAGGTGTTTTGCTGCAACACAAAGCTGCGAGTATGTGCGCCCAAAAAATAGAGCACAAAATTGCGCCCTGGCAGCTTTCGGCACGCTTTCTGCAATAGCCTATAGAAAGCCTTATGTACTGTGTCAAAAAAGTGACGAGCAAGGGCTTGATTGTAAAACTGTAACTCAAAGGGAGGCAGCGTGTAGCCCTTAAAGCTTACGCTGAGACAATATGCAAATAAGAATGATGCTACGTTTGCTTTTATGTTGGGCTATTCTCGGCTGTTTCCTAGTACCAACTGAGGTCTTTGCTGTACGCATTAAAGATATTGCTACTTTTTCAGGTGTCAGGGACAACCAATTAATTGGCTATGGCTTGGTTGTGGGTTTACCTGGCACAGGGGATAAGAAGGATTCTGTGTTCACCTTAAGTAGCATGAAGAATATGCTCGATAAAATGGGCATAGGTGTTAACTCCAAAGCACTTAAGATCAAAAATGTGGCATCTGTTATGGTTACAGCGAGAATGCCTGTATCATCTAAGCCAGGAACCAGATTAGATGTAACCGTATCTTCTGTGGGAGATGCTACATCACTTGCAGGTGGCGTCTTATTGCAGACAGCACTAAAAGGTGTAGATGGCAAAATCTATGGTTTAGCCCAAGGCCCCTTAACCGTTGGGGGTTATACAGCCCAAGGTAATGCGGCTGGAGCCTCCAAAAATATTAGTACGGTTGGCTTAATTCCTGGGGGCGCCATTATTGAACGCGGAATCCCGTTTCAATTTAATCAGCAAAATACTTTGACCTTAAATTTACGTTCTGCGGATTTTTCCACAGCGCAACAGATTGCAGAACGTTTAAATCAAGCTATTGGGGGGCCTTTTGCACGGGCTGAAGATGCCACAAGTGTAAGGATCAATGTACCACCGCAGTATCAAAATAATTTGGTACCCTTAATGGCCTCTGTTGAAAATTTAGAAGTAACACCTGATACGCCGGCTAAGGTCGTTGTCGATGAGAAGACGGGCACTGTTGTCTTAGGGCGAGATGTGCGACTCTCTAAAGCGGCCGTGGCCCATGGCAATTTACAAATTACAGTGCGGGAAAGTGAGCAAGTGTCGCAACCAGGTCCTTTTTCGCAAGGACAGACGGTTGTTAGTCCCCAGACCGATCTCGAGGTACGCGAAGAACAGCGCAGATTGTTAATGGTTGAAGGGACGACC
Source organism: Desulfovibrionaceae bacterium (assembly GCA_017454005.1). GTDB lineage: Bacteria > Desulfobacterota > Desulfovibrionia > Desulfovibrionales > Desulfovibrionaceae > Desulfovibrio. The sequence goes on from JAFTDU010000045.1 coordinate 1,548, forward strand.
TTACAGGAATTGGTCGATGGTTTAAATGCTATAGGGGCAACACCTAGAGATTTAATTTCCATTTTGCGGACTCTACAAGCTGCTGGATCATTGCATGCAGCTTTGGAGGTGATTTAAATGACTGCTCTTAGTACTTCTTTTGATATGGCCAGGCAGGCTCAATCCACGCAAAATGGCCAAGATTTCCAGCAGCAATTGCTCAGTTTAAAAACTAAAGGTTTATCACCAGAAGAAAAAGAAAAGAAGTTGCGTGCTGCTTGCGAAGGCTTTGAATCGATCTTTATCCAAAAGATGTGGAAAGAGATGCGCAATACTGTGCACCAATCAACGCTTTTGCATGGTAAGGAAGAACAATTTTGGCAGGATATGTATGATCAAGAACTGGCCAAAAAAATGACTTCTGCGGGTGGTATTGGTTTAGCCAATATGATGTATGAGCAGCTCTCAAGTCACCTAACAAGTGCCAGTAAATCGACAGCCAATACTTTGTCACCTGAACGCCACTTTGTGCCCAGTGCTGCGCCGTTATTAGCGAAGCCTGTGCAGAGTTTTGAAATAGATAAGCCCTTGCAACAGGCTAATTTTTATGAACAAGGCCCTAGCGAAGGCCCAATACATGCAGAAACGAATCAGCCTAAAATGGAAGGTGGCAAGCGCGATGTGCCTGTACGGGACAGGATCTATGAGACCGATCCCACAGTAACCAATGCCCTGCAGGCTATGCGCAGTAATGTGGCAGCCAAAAGTCAAATGAGTCCACATCTAGCACAGGTTAATTATTCAACCATAGATGACAAGCCGCAACCTTTAAATTCTACCATGTCAATGCAGAATGCGGTACGTAGGCAAGCAAGTGATCAGTTGGGGAGTCGGGGCGTACGTGAACCCTTGTTGCCTCAAACAAAATCTGCTCGTGAGGCGACTTTAAATGCTGATGCTCGCAGGGAGTCTAGACGCGTCAATCAACATGAACGCAGAAACATGCGTCAAGCAACTCAAGCTGAGCAACTACAAGCACAGGCAGAGCAATTGCAAGCCCAAGCGCAAGCCAAACAACTGCAAGCTCAACCTCAACCACAATTTCAAGCGCAAGCACAACAACCGCAACTGCAGCCACACTTTCAAGCACAAGCCTCTCTAAACCACGAGCCCACGCCGCAGAATGTGGCCCAAGCCGCACCAAGCCCCCAAGCTTTGCCCACAGAACCTATTGAAGGCGCTCCTGATTTGACAGCGTCTCCAGTGATTGCTGCTCAGAGTTCGGCGATTTTGGAACGTGACTTAGGCCCAAGTGTGGGGCCCAAAGGTTTTCGCTGGCCAAAGCAAGCAGCGTCTTCTGAGGTGCCAGCCGCAAATCAATATCACAAAGTAACCTATACAACTAATATGGTTAAAGCTGAGCCGCGTAAGCAGCAGGCAAATAAGATTAGAACCTTAAATCTTGATTCAAAAGCAAAGGTAGCAGCGCAACCACGGGCGCCTGAAGTGCAACAAAGGGCGCCTATAGTACAAGCGCAAACGGCTACAGCGGCTCCACTAGCCCAACCCTACGGTGCGCCCCTAGCAGAGGCGCCAAGACAAAATTTTGACAAGCAGAACAACTACAACATTCCGCCATTAAGTGTTAGTGATTTACGCAGGCAAGAGAGCTAAGAGAAGCATAATTCTAAATAGAAAAAATTTTTCTTTTTTGGAGTAGCATATGATTATGCTACTCCTTTTTTTATATCTAGATTTTAAACAATATCGTAGTAAATTTACTCTATAGCGTATGTCAATAAAGATGTAATATATTGTAATATATTCAGTTATGAATATAATTATAAGTTTTCATTAAAAATCTCTTAAATCGTTATTAACCAAGCTAATGGTTTTAGATAAAATTAGTGCTTAAAATTATGATATAGTATATTGATATTGCTAATTAATATACAATATAAACATTATGATTGACATAAACTAAAAACGATTCTGTATAATCTTTGAGCACGCAATTCTCATATGAGAGATAAGTTATTATGATCTATCTTAAAAAATAGCGTCAAGATACTTTTCTTGTGATCCAGGCAAAAGTCAGCATTCTTAAGCGCAAGACTGCTTTTGGAAAGTGCACTTTAAGCCAAAAAGCAGAGCCCTTTGGAAGTTGCTTTGAGCCAAAAAATCCCAAATAGAGCCTATTATTTTTAGAAATTTAGGCAAAGAATAGGGGAAAAGAGCAACTTAATGGTGTAAACGCGCTAAAAACACAAAGAGTTTGGCCTTGAGCTTTATGGAACACAACTTGCATAACTTAAGCTAGAGTATGCTTTAGCAAATACATCAGCTTGTGTCTACGAGGTCGATATGGATCAGGTCATTTATGCAAGTTTAATCCGCCAAGTACGCGGTCTTGATTTACTGCGCGAGCTATTAGGCAAAGAATATCGCGTGCTGTGTGAACGCAAGATGGAAGTTGTGGCTGCCTTTGAATTTTCCATTCAGGAATTAATCAGGCAACTAGTCAATGAAAAAGAATTTGTGATGCAAAGGCTTCGGGGCCAACGGCTACTTGAATATGCCAAAACTTTGGAACCTGATTCAGCTCAAGCCCTGTTAGACTTGGTAGCAGCCATTGACGCAAGTGAGCAGAAGGTTAGTGCACAGGCAAGTCTGAATAGTCAATTATCGTTGGCCTTGTTAGATCAAAATGAAAAGAATCTGCAGACCCTGTTTAAGCAGGCTGTACCAGAGAAAACCATGGTCTATGGCCGCCATGGTGCCATGCGGCAAGTGGCAGCTCAAGGAGCATTAATTTCAGGGAGGCTGTAGGGCATGTTGAATAATCTGTTGACCATCGGCAAATCAGCCCTCAATACAGCGCAAGCTTGGGTGTCGGTTACAGGTGATAATATCGCTAATGCCGATACCGAAGGCTATTCTAGGCGTTATGTAGTCCAGAAAGAAGCCCAATCTGTGCAGACCTATGCCGGGGAAGTCGGGCTTGGCTCTACTGCCGAACAAATTTTACGTTATTTTGATAAATTTTTAGAAGATAGTTATTTAAGTGAATCCACTATTTCCTCACGTTGGACTGAACATGACAATATTATGGAGACTGTAGAGTCTATTTTTAATGAGTCCAATACAGTGGGATTAAGTGATACAATAGATAAGTTTTTTAATTCATGGCAAAAATTAGCATTAAGCCCTGAAGATGTATCTTTAAGAACAAGTGTCCTAACCTATGGACAAACTCTTAGTGATATGTTTTCAAGCATGACACAATCAATTAAGACTATTCAAGAAGAAATGAATATCTCAATTGATAATGCTGTCACACGTGTCAATGAAATCAGTAAAGCCATTGCCCAATTAAATCATGACATTGCGATTGCTAAAAGTTCGCCAAATTTTAACCCCAATTCTCTTTATGATCAAAGGGATCTCTTAGTAGAAGAATTGGCCTCTATTGTTGATGTCAGTACTACTGAGAGTGTGGAAGGTAAATATCATGTCCAATTAACTACAGGTCAGCCTTTAGTTGATGGGCAAAATTATTATGAGCTTAGTTTTTCAGATCCCGTGCGTTCAAGTGATGATCTCCTTGTGGCAAGTAATCGCTTAACGCCTGAATCTACATTTGCAGGTACTGTGACCTATGTAGGCACTGATGATTTTGAGTATACCTTAAAATTTACAGATAGCACTACATTTCAGGTATCCTTAGATGGTGGTAAAAATTGGTTAAGTGAAACCTATACAGTTAGTACAGATCCCATCAAAATTAATGATATTGAAGTAACATTTTCTGACACCGCAGGGCTTGTAGCAGGTGATAGCTTTGATATTGTTCCCAAAAAAGCCCTTTATTGGATTGAGCCAACTAGAGGCCCTGAAAATGTCACGCCACAGGTAAGCTTAACAGGAGCTGATAATACCGATCGGATCACTGGCGGCAAAATGACTGCTTATTTTGGCATCCGTGATGATTGCTGCGGTAGATATCTTGATGAGTTGGATGCTTTGGCAAGTAGTATCATTTGGGAAGTCAATCGTCTCCATAGTCAAGGTGCAGGGTTAAATTTACTGACGAGCGTCCAAGGTCAAGAAGAAATTTATGATAGTGTAGCTTTAGGTACAGCCCAATCAGGTAGTGAGTGGTACGATAAGTTACAAACAGGTAATATCAATTTTTATTTTTATGACACAGTAACAAATGAATATTTAGGTACAGATAAATTAAGTTTTAGCACTTCAACTACTAGCGAAAGCGATAATTTTGATCCTAGTACCCATACATTAACGGATGTTTTAGGTGCTTTAGGTGCCTTAGAAGTCGATATCAATGGTTCACCCGAGAATGTCTTTAGTGTAGATTATCAAAACAATAAAGTTGCGTTGACTGTAGCAAGCGGTCTTAATATTTCCTTTGCCTTTGGCGAGGATACCACAGGGCTTTTGGCAGCGCTTGGCCTCAATACTTTTTTCCAAGGTGACTCTGCGGCAACTCTTGCCTTAAGCACAGATCTTGCATCAGATAATACCAAGATCAGTGCAGGCCGGGTCAATGGCCAATATGAAGTCAATGAAGGCGATAACACCATTGCCACAGCCATTGGCGCTTTGAATACAAAAGATGTAGAAATCAATACATTTTGGAAACAATCGACCCAAAGTTTACCCGAATATTACGCCGCCCTTGTGGCCATAGTGGGATCAGATAAGCTCCATAGCGAAACCAATGAGAGCTATCATAGAACCCTTACAGAGGCCTTATATGAGCGCAAGGAGGGTGTTTCGGGAGTCAATCTTGATGAAGAGATGACCAATCTTGTCAAGTATCAATCAGCATATAAGGCTGCAGCCAAGTTAATTACCACTGCCGATGAAATGATTGAGGTTTTGCTTGGTTTGAAGCAATAGGAGAAACTCAATGTCCATCCGCATCACCCAAGGCATGATTTACGGCAGCTACGTCAATAACATGCAGTCCTCTTTAGGTGCCTACATGAATAGCGCCGAACAGGGCGCATCTCAAAAAAGGGTGAACTCACCCTCGGATGATCCAGCTGCAGCGCATAAAATTTTGAATCTACGCAATACTACAACCTATAATCAACAACTCTTAGATAATTGTGATACGGCGAAAGGTTGGTTGAAGTTAGAAGATAGTGTGTTATCAACGCAACTCCCTACCGTTATTACCAGTTTGAAAGAGTTGGCAGAGCAGGCTGCAACTGGCACCTATACAGCTGAACAACGGCAACAGATTGCCTATCAGGTGCGGGAACAATTTGGCACGGTGCTAAATTTAGCGAACACTGAGTTTGATGGTAAAAATCTTTTTGCAGGACACAAGTATAATACACCGGCTTTTCAAGAAGGCTTAGCCTTGATGAGCCAAAATGAAGCGTGGAATAAACAAATTACAGTTGGCAATTACCAAATTGAAGGTAATGCCAATTCGACCATTGCCTTTCAAGTGATTCCCGAGAATAGTGGCGATCCTTTACAATCTGGGCAATCTTATAGATGGACGAGTGATGGTGGCACCAATTGGACCTATGGCACGGTCTCAACACAAAGTGTAAATGGTACAGATTATTATGTGCTAGATTTTAATGGTGTCTCGATAAAAATTGAAGATAGTGTTGCTTCAAATATTACACTTGATACTGTTGATGAAACAGAAGAAGGTGTTAGTTCAAATCAACCAACCGTCTATATTCGACCAACAGCCTATTATCAAGGTGATGTTAATGATGAATTACAAATTACCTATATGGGTACAGCTGCTGGACTAGACCAAACTAGCAGTTCAAAAACTGCCGCATATGGTACATTTAGTAAGAATACATTGGTGCGCTTTGATGGTGATGGTAGTGGTAATGCTGTAGATCTATCTCAGAATAGCACGAACTTTCAATGGTCCTATAGTACTGATAATGGCATGAACTGGGTGACAGTAAATGGAGTTACCTTAGATGATATGTCAGCAGGTATGTTACGTTTGCCATTGCCTGAAGGTTATCTTGATGTTAATGTGCAATCTGGTGATGTGCCTGTAGGCACCCAAATTATGATTCATCCTGAAGACGCCAATGTAGACTATGAGATTATGAAGGACACCTTTATTACCGTAAATGGTGTTGGCAAAGATATCTTTGGCGGCTATTATGATGGCAAGCCTGTGTTTCACGGACGCACACCAGAATTATCAAGTAGTAATGAGTTAATCGATAAGGATCGTTACGACAAAACGAACAGTGAAATCGCCTTTGAAGATCCAGGCAATAATTTATTTGAGGTTGTGGGCAATTTCATCGCTTATCTTGAGACTAATAATCAGTCGGGTTGTCAGGAAAGCCTTGTGAAGTTGACTCGCGCCGAGGAATATATTTTAACCCAATCAACCAAGGTGGGAGGGCTTGAGAATCGAGTCGATGTTGCTTATGATGTTTTGACTAGTCAAAAACTAGACATTAAAGAACGCTTAAGCTATGTGGAAGATCTTGATCTCACAGAATTGTTGGTGAAGATGCAGCAGCAACAGATTACCTATCAAACGGTGTTGCAATCAGCGTCTAAGATCATGAATCTGAGCTTAGCCAACTATTTATAATTATAGTTTTGGTCAAAACTTGGAACTTTTTTCCCTTTTTTTGGATAAGTCATGCTGATATTGACACGTAGGCCGGGTGAAAGTTTGTACCTGGGAGACGATATCCGCATTACCGTGCTCGGTATGCAGGGCAAGCAAATCAAACTTGGTTTGCAAGTACCTGCTGAGATGACCGTCTATCGTGAAGAAGTGTACAAACGAGTGATTGAGGAAAATCGACAGGCACTCGCTGCTAGTACTGAAGATCTCATGGTGGCTGCTAATTTATGGAACAAGAAAACAAAATCATAGAAATCGACACACGTTTAGGAAAAAGAATGGTAGATTCGAGCAAAATTATCGAGTTTCCGCGAGGTCTTGTCGGTTTTGAAGAAGAGCACAGGTTTGTTCTCTTGCAGATAAAACCCGATGCGCCGCTTCTTGTTCTGCAGAGTGTGCAAAGTCCCCATTTGGGTCTACTCGTCACAGATCCCAATTATTTTTTAAAGGACTTTGTACCCCAGATTAATGAGGCCGAAAAATCGGTGTTGCAGATCAAAACTTTAGCTGATGCTGCTGTGCTCGTGACTGTGACCATTCCCCAAGGGGAGCCGTCGAAGGCCACCCTTAATCTGACAGGCCCAATTATTGTAAATCACCATTCTTGTGTGGGACTGCAAGTACCGCAAAATGACATGGCAGGACCTACACGGATTAATTTGTATTCTTTAAGTGAGCAAGAAGACGATTCTGATGTGGTTGAGCCAAAGCAGGCGTAACTTGCAAAAAAAAATAGTAAATTTTGACTGCATCTGCATAGTTAACAAACATCTATTATTATGTTTGTGTGTAGTAATTAAATTATAAATTTATAGTGTATAAGTTAGTTTAATACTTTTTTAAGATTGCAATATCATTTCTTGATTAATAAGTAGATTGAAGCTGTCATGTAATATCTAGTATATTTTGTGTTTTAAAAATAAATATACCTTAAGAATGCTGCTGTGAGACATCAGGATTATGAAAAAAAGATCAAAAACTGTTAATTTTAGTCAGCATGTTAGTCTTAAGATGGTGAAAGATGAATCAATACCAGCTGACCAAGAAGAAATCTCACATCTCCCAAAACAAATTAAAGCAGTTCTAGCCCTGTATAAAACGTTATTACAATGTTTATATCGTCTTTCTGCCTGTATCTTAGATAATCGTGTAGATGATGCCGATGTATTCAGACGTAAATGCTTGTCTGTATTGCATATGTTGGATTCAGGATTGAATCTTAATAGTAATCTAGCAGCCAATTTACATACACTTTACGGTCACTGCTTACGCCGTTTGGTCACTCATGACGGTTATACAGAAGTTGAAGCCATTGATTCTGTGCGGCTCGTGATTACAAGATTGCGTGATGTTTATCTTAGGGTGGCGCAAGTAGAAAATCCGCAGCAAACATTATATACAGAACAAGCTTTAACAAATAAGCTTAAAGAAGTAGCTAAATTAACTGAAGAGTAGGTACAACGCTTGTAAGAATAATTATATAGCCTTAATGCATGTCACTTTTGCGTACTTAAACTTATCTACAGTCTCTGCATAATATTCGCTACTACGCTTTTTAGTATCAAACAATATAGTAAAAATGTAATATTACCAATATGTAACTAGCTGAACACAATTTTACATATGGTTTTTACAGATGAATACTTCATTACCTGAGCAATGCAATATGAATGTTACATGGTTAGTAATATTCAATGTTTTTGAGAAAACATAAAGAGCCTCATAGACTATGTCTTGAGGCTCTTTATGTTTTTTAAGTATGTGTTATCAAAGCTAGCAAAGCTGCTTATTTATTTTGCTGTGCTTTTTCACCCTTAGCAGCGTCATCTGATTTATTAGTATCAGCTTTGTCAGACTTAGCAGCATTATCAGACTTAGCAGCTTTATCGTTCTTGTCGTTCTTATCAGCTTTGTCAGCTTTATCAGCTTTATCAGCTTTATCAGCTTTATCAGCTTTATCAGCTTTATCAGCTTTGTCAGCTTTATCAGCTTTATTAGCTTTGTCAGTTTTATCAGCTTTATCAGTTTTATCAGCTTTATTAGCTTTGTCAGCCTTATTTGCCTTCTCAGCCTTGGCCGCTTTCTCCCCTTTACTGTCTTTGTCAGGCTTAGGATTAATCGTTTTGGAAATGGTCGCAATGACGCCGTCTAATTTACCTGTCCCATAGAGCCAGCCACCAAAGATAATGGCGGAAATGAGAATAATAATGGATACCCAAAGTCCCGTATGGGATTTATTTTCATCTCTAAAGGGATCAAGGAGTGACTGTCTTTCAATATTGTCGGGTTGTTTGGCAACAGAGGTTAAGGCACTGCCCAATTTGAGGTTGATGGGAAGTTGGGTGTTCACAGCCCAACCAGAAGCTTCAAGCACAGGTCCAAAGGTACGTCGTCTAAATTTTAACCAAGCCAAAAATACCGAGGGCCCAGAGATGATTAGGAAAATACCTGCAATGAGTAAGGGGAATTGCCACCAGGCAAGAGAGAAGAGTGCTTGAGCAATGCTGCCAATAGCTGTACCAATGGCGCCTAAGGCGATACCAACGGCCGCAAAAATACCGACACCTTTACTAATATCAAAGGGTACAGCAGGTTTAGGTTGGGTTAAGCTGGCCACACCCTTTTGGGCTGCTGCCAAACCCTCGGCACTTTTATTGGCCGCAAATTTAGCCACAGCTTCACCCACCATTTTGCTGATCCGTTTATAGGGTGACCACATGGCTTGACTAAAGCTGATGGGGTTGTGGATGATTTTGACAAGTTTGGCATCCCAGTCAGTGTTGGTATTATCCACAAACACACCGTTGCGGCCTTCAATGAGCACGTCATCACTGCCAGCTGTGAGTACAGCCATAATTTTCCTGGTATCTGTAATGGTACCATCTTGAGCTTGCCGTGAACATTCACAATATAAGAGGCAGAGTTGACTCATGGCAGCCATGGTAGAATGCTTGCCGATATCATCTACTGGGACGCACAATTGACAAGATCTGCCATCGATAAAGAGAGTGCCTGCCCTAAAGGTAACATTGGGGCGCAGATTATAAAAATCAAAGAAGGACACAAAATTCATCAAGAGACGATGCAGATTGCAATAGTAGAGCACAAATTTTTCTAATTCAGCAATATCTTCGCTAGCTGCAGCATTGGCCAAATCTTTATCGCAGAGGGCGGTAAATTGTTTAAGAATCTTGGGATCCAGTAAACGGGCAACCCCATTGTCGCCTAAGGCGTCAAGGGCTTTTGCTGCATCTTCTGCTGGGGCAAAAGCAGCTTGCTCATAGACTTGAACAGCTGGGCGTTCAGCTAGTGCTGCGCCAAAGGGCGCAAAATCATCTTGAATTTTTTGCCAATCGGCACGTGTAAGTTTAGTTTCGTTTGGCAGTAAGGGCTTTATCAGTTTGGCCAAAGCCTGCACCTTGGCGCTCCACATGGGGTTTAGCCCACTTTTTAAGGGCAAATCGGCCTCAGCTTCAACATGGGCCAAGGGCAGGGAGCTTAGGGCACTAGAGTCAATGGCAGCTTTGTCGGCCACTTCAGCCATGCGTTCTTCGGCATTGAGGGGAGCTTGGGCTTTGGGGGCAAAGGCTGCAAGATCGCAGCGTAAGAAAAAGTCATCAATGCGCGGTTTAAGCTCATTTAAGAGCTCCCAGGCAAGGGGTGTGTCAGGAATTGGGTGGGGTGTAGCCTTGACTTTAGCCCGCCAGCTCTGCCAGGTTTGCATTTCAGTTACGAAATTGGCGGCGAGCTCCTTATTTAGGCCTGCTTCGCCACCTGCATCCTTAGCTCCCCCAACCACTTTTAAGCCCGCTTCCACAAACTCTTTGACCTGGGGCTCCATGTCGGCAAAAGGTGGCAAGATGCCATCGCCATTGAAGGTTTGGCCAGCTGCTATTTCGGCAGCTTTTTCAACCTGTTCAGGTGTGATCGCTTTAGAGAGACTGCCCAAATGTTTTAAGATGGTTTGGGCTGTGGTTTTTAGGCGTTTGCCAGCGTCATTGGTATCGTCGATAGCTGCAAGGGGTAATTCGGTTGGCTCGGCCGGGATGTCGGCTGTATCATTTACCCTGGCACATAACCAATTGACGGCGTCAAGGATTTCAGGCATGCGGATGCGATTATCACCATCCGTATCCAACAGGCTCAAGGTGCGTTTATCAAACTCCAGTCCTTGAGCTGGGCAGCTCAAGGCCCCCGCTACGATAAATATGTACAAATTTATACAGATTATACATATTTACACTGTGATGTTTTTCGCAAAACATCTTCCTGCTTCATTGCGTCCGATTTTGCTGAAGCTTTCGCAACAAGCTACTCTCGTTTGATGTAACGCTCAACAGGCTTAAATATCTAGTAGCGATAGGTACATACCTAGAGTTTCTTGAAGGTGAAATTCTCTAAGCTTTTTTGTAGTTTGCTAAGTTGATAGCAGCGTTCAAATCTCTATCCAGCTTGGCTCCGCATATAGGGCAGATATAGGTACGTTCAGAAAGTTTCAAATCTTTCTTGATGTGCCCGCATAAGCTACAAGTCTTTGAACTTGCATAGAATCTGTCCACCTCTACGAACTTTATGCCATACATTTCAGCTTTGTACTGAATCTGACGCTTAAATTCATAGAGCTTCTGCTTTGCGATAGATTCTGCCAGATGCTTGTTCTTTATCATGCCTTTGACATTCAAATCTTCCATGACTATCTGAGAGAGCTTGATTTTCACTATCTCAGTGGTGGTCTGATGCAGGTAGTTATTGCGAATGTCGGTCAGCTTTTTATAAAGAAGTTTAATTGCTTTATGCTGCTTTTGGATGTTTCTGCACTCCCTAAGGGGCCTTTTCAATATCGGACGGCAATTTTTGGCGTAGCTTTTGGTATTGGCTTCAAGCTTGCGAGACGCTCTCTCAAGTTTCTTTTCCAATCTCCTGACTTTGTAGGACTTGTTGATGTTCTTATAGACCTTTGTCCTACTTGCGTCATGGTTGGAAACGACAGCCAGTTCCTTCACGCCAAGGTCAATCCCCAGACTCTCGCCTGTAAGTTCAACCTTTGTAGGTTCTACCTCATAACTCACAGACAAGTACAAATGCTTGCCGTCAAAGGAGATACGAGGGTTCACATATTTCTTGCCCTTTGGAATTTTGGGCAGGGCAGTCGCAGTCTTTACAAAACCTAGCTTCTCGCCACGAAAACTATTCACTGTGTGTTTTAGGCGCTCATAATTAACATAGAAACTGATTTTGCTATTCTTGCGACTTCTGAACTTTGGCTTGTCCGATATGTCATTGATATATCTTTGAAGTGCTAGCGCAGCATCCTTCACGCCCTACTTCATTCAGCCATGTATGTGTTGTCTTTTGCAGGACATTATTGATGTATTTGCGAACTTCGCACTCATTTATATATCTGCCCTCCTTGTATGCCTGTTCATAAGCATCAAGGAAGTAGTTGTAAGCCCAGCGGGCAGTGTCAGCACTTTTTAAGAAAGAATTTCCTGCTCCTGAGTCGGGAGAAGCCGTATCTTTACTGCTCTGTGCACATTTCTTTACCTCGTCAAAGTTTCTTTGCCTTCTTCGTGCGTTGCCCGTAATGCAATTGACAAACACTGTGATAATCTGAATAAGGTTATCAGGTAGTTCCTGCTCCTTGCTCTGGTAAGGCTGTGTCTATTTTTTCGCTATTGACATCTTTCTTTTAGCAAAGATACTTCAATAAATCAAATTAGAAGCGAATCAGCCTCTTTATACAAAGTAACGACTGCTAGCACTTCGTGATTGTTTATTTTGTTGACGAGTTCTCGTAATCTTTTTTTCTAGTAGTCTATTTAATTGCCGACAAATTCGTGTCACTGCCGGGTTCAAGGTGTGATTAGCCTTTAAACCTACAACACCAGGTCTTGAGAGTGTCAAATATGCCCTTAGAAGTGGTATTCTGGTTCTATCTTGGTTCACGAAATTACCGGCAAAGATAATATGCCAGAGGTGACGAAAGGTATTATCTCAAATTTATCACCCTTGGCGTACCTGTAAGATTTTACCTGCATTTTAAGCTCATGTAGACCACTGCAATCACCGATTACGTGTTGTGCTCTCTCAGGAGTGTTGGAAACTTCTTATTATGCTTCACTAGAGTTGTACGCTTGTGTAACGTGATGATGTAGCACCACTTTGCTGCATACGCCTTAATGAGATCATCTTAGCAAACTCGACCTATCTTCTAAGTTTTACAGTGTCAACCTCACAACATAAGATGATTTACTTGTGTTATATATGGTTGTATGAAACTGTACAATTTGTATATATTTATCTTGTTCACATTGGAACGCAACTTCCAATGCAGTCTTGCTGTTACCAGCAGACCTCTCATGCTTTCACATGAGCGCAGACTATATCTTCACCCTGAACGTATCAGGGGCAGTATTTTTCTTCAGGCCTAGGCTTCCTGCTTTACTCTCCCTCAAGGAGATAGTCGTTGGAGATCTCCCGTATTCCATAAATTCAGGAACTTAGGGTTTTTCCTGCTAAACACCCATTCTTTTAGCACTTAGGACATACGTTTTCGGAAGGTCACTATTTTCTGCATCCGACACTGATATGTTTTTTTGCACCTTATGCCATCCTTACGTTCTTTCTGCTTTCGCACCTTGGATCATTC
>JAFTDU010000046.1 GCA_017454005.1 Desulfovibrionaceae bacterium
ATAATGAAAATTATCATAAAAAAATAATCTAATATCTTTAGATTAATAATCAAAAAGTGTTTAGTCAAAATTTTGACAATCAATGAGTTGTTGGTGATATTGCGAGGGGGAAAAGGGGAACAAACTTCTAATTCCGTAATAAAAGCCGATCAAGGCTAAAATTGGCAAGGCTATCAATGGTAAGCACACCATTGGGCCACCAATAAAGCCAATTAACAGAATAAAGATAAAGAGAAACGGCAAGTCTATGAATGCCAACATGCTTGAGGAACTAAAAAATTCGCGTAATTGCTCAAATTCACGTAAGTTATTCACTAAAGCACCTGTCGATTCAGGTTTGGAATCAAGGCGCATGGATAAGACTTTTTCCATTAAAGTACTTGACAAAACAATATCTGCATTGCGTCCTGCTACATCGACAAAATGCGTGCGTAAGGTACTTAATAAAAAATTGAAAAAATAAATAATAATGACGCCAACCGCTAAGACCCACATGGTTTCAATGGCATTATTGGGCACCACACGATCATAGACATTCATCACAAAGAGGGGTGAAGCAATGGCGATGAGATTTATCACAATACTGGCTAAAGCCACATGGCGATAAATGGGTGCAAAAAAGCGCAACACATCCCAAAACCACCGTTTACCTTTGGAGATGGTCAGCTTTTCAATCCGATCTTCAGGATTTTTTGGTACAGCTGCAAAGATAGCATAGCCTGCATACTCTTTAGCCAAACTCTCGACGCTCACCGTTTGCGCAGTCTCTTCGGTTTCGGGAAAGATCACCTCACATTCTGCATCCCCAAGCTGCGTTAAGACACAAGATCTATCGCCAGTTAACAATAAGATACAGGGCAATACTAGTTGCGGAATATTCGTAAGCTTGGGCCGATACATGATACTGCCTTGCAAGCCCACTTTACGCGTGGCCCTAAGACAAGCTTGGGGCGTAATGGAGCTACCACCAAGACCTGTCAATAACGCCTGGGGGCTCATGGGTCGCCCTTTAAGGCGCAACAAGATCGCTAAACTGCGCAAGAGCGAGGGCATAAAGTCCACATCAGCCGGTCTTAAGGGGGTGACTGTTGTTTTTTGGGGCGTGCTCTCGGTCGATGCTTGAGTTACGTGATTTTCTTGCATTACATTTTATCCATGAAAACCAAGTTAACAAAGGAACTTGCTGTATACTTGACACAGAACTTGGCTTTTGTCTTACCAAGCAAGCCAATTATAACAATTTACGACCCATGCTGCAAAAAAAAAGCTCGCACGCCACAAACTGAGACTCAGCTTGGCGCACGAAGCTCGCTTTTATTTAAACCAGGCCGGTTTAAACTCTTCACGTTTGTCATGCTTATCTCTTGGCACGCTTGAGTCCAAAGGCTTGGTATTAATACTCATGGAGGGCAAGAGATTGCCTGTTAAGCCTGATAAACGATAGGCACCCACTAAAACATTACTGCGGGCTGTTTCGGCTTGGGTTGAAGAATTATAGAGTTCGTTGATAGTATCAAGCACATCTAAGAGACTACGCTTACCAATAGAAAATTGTTCAATATAAGCTACGCGGGTATATTTATTATACTCAACAGCTTGGGAATAATGTTTATATTGTTCTTGAGCTGCTTGATAATTAGTCCAGGTAGTTTCAATATCGAGTTTCAGAGTGTCAATATAATCACGCATTTCTTGCCGTGCTTGTCGCATTCTGGCCGAGGCTGCTTTGCGTTCGGCTACATCAGCACCGCTATTAAAGATATTCCACCGCATTGTTCCAAGAACATCAAAGCTATAAATCCATCGATCTGTGGCGCCACCACGGTCCGTATAAGATGGGCCTGCTTCTAGATTCAACTCTGGATAAAATTCGGCTTCAGCCAATTCACGTCTGGCACGTGCCGCACGAATATCTTGGAGATAGGCCGCAAGTTTGGGATTGGATTTCTGCGCAAGCTCAAAGATTTTACTGGTATTCGCAAAGAGATCTGGGGGCATGGTCACAGGTTTAAGCTTTTTTGGTTCAAGACCTGTTAGGCGCCGATAGGTATGTTCAGCGACTAACAAGGCCGCCTTGGCTTCAGATAGATTGGATTCGGCCCTAGCTAAGCGTGATTGGGTTTGGGTTACATCGGCCTCGGTATCGGCACCAAGAGTTGCGCGTTCTTGAGCCTGCGCCAAAATTTCCTTATGCTGCCGAATATTATCGATGGCTAAATCATAAATAATCCGCCGCCGTAACAAATCAATGTGCGCAATAATGCCATCAAGAGCTAGGGATGTGGCGGTATCAAAGACGCGATGGCGCATGGAGTTTAGCGTCGATTGGGCTTCACGCACCCGTGATCTTGTGGCAAAACCATCCCAAATGGGTTGCACAAGCCTAGCACTAGCTGACACATAGCCATACATGGTTCCGTCTAAATCGGTTGCCCTGGTCGAAGCATCACTATAAATACTCCCCCCAGCACGGCCTTCTAAATCCACCCTGGGGCCAAAGCCAGCTTGAGCCCTCCGCAACTCATGCTCTAAAACTTCTCGATTTTCTTGAATGCCACGTAAATTACGGTGATGGCGCAATACACCATACACGGTGTCCTCGATTTCCAACGATTTTCCTGGCGGTGGCGGTGCGGGCCACTGTGGTTCTTTGGCCATACCTTGAGCGGGAACACTAAGACCTATCACGATAAGCAGGACGAGCCAACGTAACATATCTACTAACTCCACACGTGAAAAAATTGACAAGCATAAGGCTAATACAAAAGCAGGGAATGAGCAAATAATTCCCCTTGGGAATCCTTGCAGTGCATAAATATCAACCTTTACTTGAAGATCTTACATGTAGTGCCAGTTAATCTCAATAACTTATACGTTATATCGCCATCTATAGCATAAGCCAAATACACGAGATCTCCTGCTTGATATAAGATATGTACAGCGCCTTACAATATCTTCTGAATGTATCTCTTAAAAATATTTAAGATAAAATCTATTTATTGCATCTTAGTAAATTCTAAATTTGTTAATATATTTTATAGACAATCTGCAAGTATAGACACCTGTGCGATCAAAGATTTGAGCTGCATAAATCAAATTTCAATATTTTCTGTTCTAATAAATATATAAAGTTTCTAGATAAACTTTTAGATAAACTTGTTTGATATATAACTCTAAAAAGGTTCTATGAGACTCAAATATTTTGCTTATCTTAAGAAGTGAGTAGGACTTGTATCCTAAAATACTTGGCTACATCGTTTTACTACACAGTCTGTTTCTTGAACCTTTTCACATCTTACTTAAATTAGATGCTCCCATGCATGTTCAAGCCCTTACGACATTTACGACACTCTATCAGCAACTAAATAGCAAGCTAAAACATAAATGTTGGCGTGTTTTAGGCTTATCTTTGGGCATAAGTCTCTTGGAATTAGCTATAACTGCAGCTCTCTCCCTTTTAGGCATTGCCTTAGCAGCACCTGCAACACTGTTAAACTCAAGCTATTTTCAGAAGCTTGTAAGCATCTGGCCTGTCTTTGCGGCCTTAGCCCAAGATCAAAGGGTTCTACTCTTGTGGCTTATGGTTTTTCTCTGCGTGGCCATTGCTTTAAAATCCTTAAGTTTAGCTTTCTTAACCTATGCCCAAGCTAAATTTGCCCAACAGGTAGGCGTCTTTTTTAGCGTGCGCTGCTATGAGCGCTTATTACATGCGCCTTATCTCTGGCATGTGCGCCAAGACATGAGTCTCTTACAAACACGACTCACCTGGGCACGCTTTAGTGCGGATTTCCTCTTGGCAGCTCTCCAAGCCATCAGCCTCTTTCTTGTGGCTTGTGTCTTAATTGGCGTGGTCACAAGTGTGACACCTTGGGCCGCAGTCTTGGTCTGTCTTGCCACTGGCACAAGTACTATTGTGACCTATGTGTTAGCGCAACGTAAGGTGCAGGAACTCAATGCGACCTCCATGCAAACGGAAGCTGGTGCCAATCAAGTAAGTTACCCCTCCCTTGCAGGCATCCGCGAGGTTAAAATCTACGGCCAGGAACAGGCTTTTTTGCAACAATTTACAACCCAACGTCTAGGCTTTGCCCGCGTGCAAAGTATGTTACCTGTCATCTACCCTGCTCCAGCCTGGATTTTAGATCTAACTGGCATGCTTATGTTGCTCTTTGCCCTATTAGTTATGAGTAGGCTCGGCTTAAGTGTGGCTGCCTTAACTGGCCAATTAGCGCTCCTTGCAGCTGTCACTTGGCGCATTTTACCAACGATCACAAGTTTAGTGACAGCACTCCTCCAAGTGCAACAACATATGGTCTACACCTGTGACGCCATTAACTATATTGCAGGTCTTGATGCGGCAATTGGCAAAGAGTCTACACACACAGAACCACAAGCATCATGCCTTTTGCAGAAATCCCTGGTGTTACAAAATGTCGCCTTTCGCTATCCAGATACACCTATAAATCGTCCAGATGCCTTGGTGAACCTCAATGTACGGATTCCTAAAGGAAGTATGGTTGGGTTTATCGGAGCCTCTGGAGCTGGCAAAAGTACGGTTGTGGGCTTAATTACAGCGCTTCTGACCCCAACCTCTGGCCAAATTCTTATAGATGATAAGCCTCTTCAAAGAAATCAACGTGCAGCCTGGCTTAAGAATCTTGGCTATGTGCCCCAAGCACCTTTCTTACTAAATGCCTCTATCGCTTCCAATGTCGCCTTTGCTGCGTGGGGTCAAAAAATAGACTATGCCAGGGTCGAGCACTGTTGTCATATGGCTGCCATGGATTTTCTGCCTGACCTACCCGAAGGCCTTGAAACCATTATTGGCGAGCGGGGGGTTAGATTATCAGGGGGCCAGGTGCAAAGAGTTGCTATTGCCAGAGCTCTCTATAGTAACCCACAGCTCATTCTCTTTGATGAGGCTACCAGTGCTTTAGATGGAGCCTCAGAACAAGCCATTCAACATACAATTGAGAGTTTATCTGGGCAGGTTACTCTAGTTTTAGTTGCCCATAGACTCTCAACTGTAAAGAACTGTGATTATCTCTATTGGCTTGGCAATGGTACAATTATGGGTGAGGGGAAGCCACAAACGCTCCTTCCCCGGTATGAAGCCTTTTTAGAGAAAAAAGCTGCCCAAATGGCTTAAGTTTGAACCTCTAGCAACATAATAATTGCCTAAGACGCATGATTCCAACATTTTCCTGGTTCTTAATTAGCTTGCAAAGTGCTGTTAATCTCTTGTGGCTCTTAGCCCAAGCTGCAATGGGGCTTCCTGTAATCCTAGGTTTAACCTTGCTCCTCACAAGACGTGGCCATGTAGAACTGTGCTTAGAGGGTGCCAGCCACATGAGCTATCTTTTGCCCTATCTAGCTTGCTTTGGTCCTGTGGCCCTTGCAAGTGATGTAGGGCTTGTTATGGCGCAATTATCAAGTTTAGGTCAAAGCATAAGCATGCCATCACCATTGGAGCCTGCCCTATTACCTTATACATTAGGCATAATATGCTGGATTTTTGCCATAACTCTAGCCTTAATTTTCAAGCGTTGCATCTTTAAACATGACAAATTAGCACAAAAGCCAAATCTTAAACTGCGTGATTTAGCTTTAAGCCTAATTACAATCTTAGCCCTAATTCTGCTTTTTTTTACGGCCCTCCTCTTGCCAAGCTATCCCCTAGCAGGTCTCCCCGAAGGGCTTAGCATGATGCAAGCGCTGCAGGCACTTCTTGTGCAAACCGAGCATCAATATTTTTATAGTATCTTTCCTGCAGCGATTATGCTCTTGCTCTTCTTGCAATTGAAAGGGGCTCAAAGCCTAAATTTCGAGGATTACATTTTAGCCCAAAAGTGGCTCGCGGCCTTAGGTCTTGTAGGCGGTCTCCCCCATGTGCTAAATAACTGGGGCATCATCTTAGGCTACATTTTACGTAGCGACACACCAATGCGTATTTGGGCGCAATTTACAGAAAACTCTTGTTTAAGTATAAGTCTTGTCTGTCTTGCCTCTTTACTCTTCAAAAAATTTACCCATCGTAAATTTGCCCTATGCGGCGCTCTTGTGTGTTTACTTGGTGGCGTTCTCTTAGCAGCAATTTTGTTGCACAAGCGACATTTTTAATCTCAGGTGCTCACTGCAATAGATATGGATATTGAATGTGTAGAGTAAATATTCAGATTATTAGTAGTGTGATACATCTATGATCTATGTAAGAATCTACCATGCAATTCTATTGTATAATAATTGAGGATCGCTATTCATAAATCAACAATCAAATACTTAAATAATTTTTATCATTAGCATCTATTGCGGATGCTTTTCTAATATCAGAAGTATTTCTCTGGGTAGTGTGAATCATATTTTCCTGTTGTAATTTAATGCAGCCACGTTTTAAACATTTCTCTTTGGAGTACACATATGCGTCTCCTCCTTTTGACCATAATTCTTCATCTAACTTTACTTGTAAATGTGCAGGCAGCACCTCGTGAGTTTCTGGAATTTAAAGTTGACCTGCCCGCAGACTGGGATGGAGGAGAACGTGTTGGCTTTAGTACAGGCGATCGCAATGAATATATGTTGATCTTGGGCAAACAGGATCAAGAAAAAGAGCGTTATTTAGCAACTATTAATATCTTCCTTTTGCCAAATAAACCTGGCACAAATGCTCATGATTCGGCCGAGGCGTTACAGGCTAAACAGGCTGAAACGACCCCACTTGAACGTGTGGGACAATTTTGGAGCTTTTCAGGAGATCCCCGCGACAATGTTCTCAAAGGTCGCGCCACAACATTCGTTGCAGCAAATCATGAGACTCTCCTCATAATCATTATAAAAGATCCCTTAAATCAAGGTGCCCAAGCCATCTTTAAAAGTTTAGAGCCTATAACTACTAGAGCGAAAGCTGTACTTACAGAAACTGAATAGATTTGTGTTTATCAAGCCTAAAACACCATTCGCTGCTCCTTGATAGATTTCAGAGATCTTGATCTTATGACATATTCAAAAATAATCCTGCCACAAGGCACCCAAGAAGTGTTCCCCCCTTGACAAAGCTTAAGCTCGACCTATATTGTAAGCTACTTACAATTTTCATATACAATATTCGTGACACAATTTTTAAAATTGAATTTTATTTTCAATTTTAATCGTGATTAATTTTTATGTTGTGCCCCAGCCTACCAATGCACTCTAGTAACTTATTTTCTATAACTTCTTAGGAGAACTCCAATGGATCTCAAAGGTTCCAAAACCGAAAAAAATTTACAAGAAGCTTTTGCTGGTGAAAGTCAAGCCCGCAATAAATATACCTATTTTGCCGCTAAAGCCCGCAAAGAAGGCTATGTGCAATTAGCGAATATCTTTGAAGAAACTGCCGGCAACGAAAAAGAACACGCCAAAATTTGGTTTAAATACTTGCAAGGCGGCGACATTCAAGACACAGTCTCCAACCTCAAGCAAGCCGCTGATGGTGAGAACTTTGAATGGACAGATATGTATGCCCGCATGGCCAAAGAAGCTCGCGAAGAAGGTTTCACCGAAATTGCGGCCCGCTTTGAAATGGTTGGCAAAATCGAAAAAGAACATGAAGAACGCTATCGCAAATTATTAGCCAACATCGAAGGCGGCCTTGTCTTTTCACGTGATGGCGATTGCATTTGGCAGTGCATCAACTGTGGTCACATTGTCATTGGCAAAAAAGCTCCGCAGATCTGCCCTGTCTGTAGTCATCCCCAAAGCTTCTTTGAACTGAAGAAAGAAAATTACTAGTTCTCTCTTAATCTAACAAAAATGCGCCGTAACCCAAAATTTACTTTGGGTTACGGCGCATTTCTTAATATGTTGCTTGCGCTTAATTTAGGCTTCTGCAGGTTTTGTGGTATTATGACTTGCCCGCAAATGCATACGCACAGGCGCATATTTTATATTAAATAATTTGCGTAAACTGCGCTCAAGATAGCGTAGATAACTTGGTAAAATGCGTGTGGGATCACTCACAAAAAAGACAAAGGTTGGCGGCTCGCTTTCAGCTTGGGTCATATAAAAAAACTTGGGCCGCGCATTTTTAACCAATGGCGGTTGATGGCTTTGCAAAACGGTTTCCATCGCCCGATTCAATTTGCCTGTGGGCACACGCACGCTACACTCTCTCTTAAGCTCCCAAGCAAGTTTTAAAATTTGCCCTAATCCTAGACCTTTTTGGGCAGAAACATAGAGCCTAGGCACATGTTCGCAAAAGCTTAAGCTTGTTTTTAGCTCCTGCTTTAGAGCTTGCAACGCCTTCTCGTGTAAGAGATCCACCTTATTTACAAGAAGCATAAATGGTGTTTTGCGTGTAGCCAAGAGATCAATTAACCGCTTATCCTGGGCACCTAAGCCCTCGCTCGCATCAACCACAAGCAAAGTGATATCGGCTTTAGAGCTTGATTTTAGTGCTGAATTGACACTATAGCGCTCGACTGTATCGGTAATCTTGGTTTTACGGCGTACACCTGCCGTATCCACAAAGACATAGTCACGACCATCTAACTGCACAAAAACATCTACACTATCACGTGTTGTGCCAGCTTCTTCAGAAATGATCATGCGCTCAGACTTAACCAAGGCATTGACAAGGGAGGATTTGCCAGCATTGGGCCGTCCAAGCATGGCTAAGCGTAACGGCTGACTTGCCTGCTCGCTAACTCCTACATCCCCAACAAGTTTTGTTAATTGATCCACTAATGTGGGAATATTTAAGCCATGCGCTGCCGACACTGCCAACAGTGGTAAACCTAGAGCATGGAACTCTGCACACAACCGTCCACTCTGTTCAGCGCCATCCACCTTATTGACAATACACAACATCGGTTTGCTTAACCTGCGTCCCATAAGGCTTAAGGCTTCATCAGCTGGCATAAGTCCATCTTGAGCATCGACAACTAAGGCAATAGCTGCAGCCTTTTGTAAGGCCATCTTAGCTTGCTCAAAAATGGCCTGTTCAAAACCTATCGATCCCTGACTGACACTCCCAGCTGCATCAAGAGTTATGCCGCCTGTATCTACCAGTGTAAAGACAGGACGTTTATTGCGTTTGACCACGCCTTCTAAACGATCACGTGTAATCCCAGGTAGGTCATGGGTAATAGCCCGATTAGAGCGAATTAAACGGTTAAATAAGGTAGATTTGCCCACATTGGGCCGACCTAAGAGCACAATCTGGGGTAGGGTTGACTGCACAAAAGGCACTGTTTGCTCCGCATTCAAAAATACAAGGGTACTGGCAACGCAAGATGAGGCACTCGCCAATCTCCATCCCACTCAGGAAAATTACAAAACTCATGCCCATCATTTAAGATAAGGCGCGTTGCATGTAAGTATAGAGGTAGATTTGTGGGTGCTCCATATTTATGATCGCCAACAATAGGGTAACCTGCATGGGCTAATTGCACACGAATTTGGTGGGTACGCCCTGTGCCAATTTGCACAAGTAAGAGACTCGCTTTGGCGCAAATCTGCATGGGCGTGACAAAAGATCTAGCTTCTTTGGCAGTTAGGCTATCAATAACCTGCATCTTCATGTGCCCCTCAGCACCTATTTTCTGCACAAAATCTATCAAAAGGCGCGGCTCTTTATAGGGCCACTTGCCCCAAACCCAACACAAATATTCTTTGGTGATCAACTGGTTCTGCCAAGCCTCTTGAGTTCTTCTAAGCGCTCTATAAGTTGTTGCAACCAAAATTAAGCCTGATGTGTCTCGGTCTAGGCGATGCACAGGCACTGGAATAAAAGGGGCTGCCCAAAAAGCCTGCTGCAATCTGGCCGCTAAACTATCAAGGTGCCCTGTGCCGCCATGGGTTGGCAAACCCCTGGGTTTGCAATAGCACAATAAATCAGCATGAGAGCCGATTAAACGGGGCAGTGGCCCAAGTTGTGGCATTTTGTTATCAAGGCCCTTTAACTTAAAAGCAAAGGGGGGCAGTCTTATGAGATCACCTTGTGCCACACGCTCAAAGGGCTGGCAACGCTTGCCGTTGCGCCTAACCTGACCTGTACGCACCCATCTATGCAAAAGGGATTTGGGTAAACCTAAATGGCGCTCCAGTAAAGCCAATAATTTAAGGTCATGTTCTGCAGAAGTTACCTTAAAATTTGAAGATTCAGAATCTTGCTCCATATGAGCATGCACTTGTTGAAAGTTCGTAGTTTAGTACTGCATGGCACTAGCACACTATTCGCATTTGCAACGACTGGCAACATATACGATTAACGTAAGATCTCAGCTGATATTTTCTTGGATAGCACCATTTTTAACTCATAAAGATCATACACGTTTGCAACTACACGATATAACATATAACAAGACAAGCATTACGCTAATTTTGCAAGTACTGAAAATAATGATATAATAGCTAGTGCAGCCTTAAGATATGGTAGTTGCCATGAACTATATTTTGTGACTTACTTGTAAATATCTTCATCAAAATATAGCAAGCCTTCCATAAGGCAAAATTACTGGTTTCTTTAATTTAGAGCACTTGCAGGCTAAGGATAGATATCTTGACAGATCATCACTTCTGAAATAAAATTATTTTTTTACTACTGAATTCTGCATTGCTCAGGGGATGCCAATGTTTGAAAGCCTTTCTGATCGTTTATGTGGCGTGTTTCGCACCTTAACTGGGCGCACGCAGCTCACCGAAGACAATATTCAGGCTGGATTACGGGAAGTGCGCCTAGCCCTGCTCGAAGCGGACGTCAACTACACGGTCGTCAAACAGTTTGTCGATGCGGTGCGCACCAAATGTGTGGGGCAGAATATTCTGAAAGGTGTGAATCCCGCGCAGCAAGTAATCAAAATTGTCTATGACGAACTGGTGGAAATTTTAGGCGGCGCCACATCTCAACTCAGTCTGCCAGACAAGCAATTGTCAAGCATCATGTTGGTAGGTCTACAAGGGTCTGGCAAGACCACATCTGCTGGTAAACTTGCCAATCTCCTCCGCAAACAAAAATTCCGCCCTTATCTAGTTCCTTTAGATGTATATCGGCCAGCCGCTATTGATCAACTGATAGCACTCGCCAAACAATTAAACGTACCGTTTTTCCCATCGTCCACAGCGATGACACCGCAGGAAATCGCCCAAAAGGCTCAAGCCTGTGCCTTAGAAGCCGATGCCAATGTCATGCTGCTAGATACGGCAGGACGTTTGCATGTCGATGAACCTTTAATGAATGAGCTAAGTGAGCTCAAAAGCATCCTCAAGCCCCAAGAAATTTTATTTGTGGCTGACGCCATGACCGGCCAAGATGCCGTCAATGTAGCGCAGGCCTTTCACGATAAAATTGCTTTGACAGGTGTTGTGTTGACCAAAATGGATGGTGACGCCCGTGGTGGTGCCGCCTTATCCATCAAATCGGTGCTTGGTGCGGCAGTAAAATTTGTCGGTGTGGGCGAAAAACTCTCCGAAATGGAGGTCTTTCATCCTGACCGCATTGCTGGCCGCATTTTGGGCATGGGCGACGTGCTATCTCTTGTGGAAAAAGCCCAAGAGAACTTTGACATGGCCGAAGCCGAGGCCCTGGCCAATAAATTCCGCAAAGCTAAATTTGACTTTGAAGATTTCCGCACGCAATTGCGCCAAATGAAAAAACTGGGATCTTTTGAATCCATTCTCAAATTAATTCCCGGTTTTAGCGCATTTAAGGAGCAGCTGGCAAGAGCCAAAGATCTGGTGCCTGACAAGGAACTCGCGAAAATTGAGGCCATGATCAATTCCATGACCAATGCTGAACGCCGCAATCCAGATCTCTTAAATAGCAGTCGTAAGGCCCGCATTGCCAAAGGCTCTGGGCGTAGTGTGAGTGATGTCAACCAACTGCTCGCAAGTTTTCGCAACATGCGCACTATGCTCAAATCCGCGATGACTGGCAAAGGCATTCCCAAAGAATTGCGTGGTTTAACCCAAAATATCAATTTCCCGGGCATGGCTCCAGGCCTTGACACAGGCCTTCCCTCTGAACCAAGCCAGCCCACACCTGCGCCAGGGTATGTGCGCAATACCGAAGCCAGGAAAAAAAAGAAGAAAGAAAAGCGCAAACATGGGCGAAAGTAACGCTTTCAACCCGTTAAGACTTGATTTTCGCCCCTCGATACAGTATTCTAATGACAAGGAGACATTTATGGCAGTGAAGCTGAAATTGACACGTCTGGGCAGCAAAAAACATCCTTTTTACAGAGTAGTAGCAGCCAATAATGAAACCGCGCGTGATGGTCGGCCTTTAGAATTTCTAGGCTACTATAACCCAATGACAAATCCACCTGAGGTCAAACTGAATGGAGATAGGATCAAGCATTGGCTTGATCAGGGTGCAAAACCCACAGAGACAGTCCGTGCCTTAATGAAGGAGCGTATGTAGTCTCAGGTTCGCCAGCATCAGTTATAATGTGGTGGCGCAGGAGGGACGCCATGAAGAACCTGATCGAATTTATTGCCAAGGCACTTGTAGATCATCCTGAAGAGGTGCAAGTCAGTGAAGTTGAAGGCGAGCAAACCACCGTGCTAGAATTAAAAGTAGCTCAGGATGATCTAGGCAAGGTTATCGGCAAGCAAGGGCGTACCGCCCGTGCACTACGCACCATTCTCAGTGCCGCCTCAACCAAGGCCAAGAAGCGCACGGTATTGGAAATTTTGGAATAATTTTCTTATGGAAAATAAGTATATTCACATGGGTCAATTGGTGCGACCACATGGAATTTTAGGGGAGATCGTTCTAGACTGGTATGCGATCTCCCCCTTTTCATCTAAGCTGCCCTTCTTTATTCAAGAGCGGCATAAGTCTACTGTTTCGGCCGTAGACATTGTGGGGGCTCGCCTACACCAGGGGCGTTATTTGTTACGTTTGGCAGAAATTTGCGACCGCACCGCGGCAGAGACTTTACGCGGCGCCAAATTATTGACGCTGCGTACGGCCTTGCCACCTTTAGACAGCGATGAAGCATATATTTGTGATCTGTTGGGCTCTGAAGTTAAACTCACCACAGGTCAAGTGATTGGTCATTTTTCCCATGTGGTACACGGTACAGGCAATCCTACTTGGGCTATTCATACGACCACAGGCTGTGAAATTCTCTTTCCCGCCATGCCACAATTTCTTGTAGACCTCAACGTGGAAGACCATACCATCACTATTGCACCGCCAGACGGACTCTTAGAGTTGTATTTACAGCCTTAGCGAGGATGTTATGCCTGAATTACCTGAAGTTGAAACTATTGTGCGCACCTTAAGGCCAAAAATTCTCAATGCATGCATTACTAATTCCATCATCTATTCCGAATCGCCGCTCTTACCAATTAGTCTAGATTTACATACATTGCATGGTCATTATGTGACCGACGTCCAACGTCGGGGCAAATTAGTCTTACTCAAGACCGAAACTAAAGAGCAACACACATCGCCCCATGCAACCCTCTACATGCTGGCCCACTTACGCATGACCGGCGCCCTCCTCGTTAAGGCGCCCACAGCAGAACCAGATCTCCACAGCAAGCTCAAATTAGATCTTAAGGCCGCCGATGGTGCTGAGTTAAGTCTCTTTTTTGAAGACATTCGCGGCTTTGGGCAAATTTATGTCTGTACGCCCAACAAATTACAAGCATGGGACTTCTGGCAGAGTTTAGGACCTGAACCCTTAGAAATTGGTCTAAGTGAGTTTAACGACATCTTAAAAAGCCAGAGTAGCAAACGCATCAAAGCCTTGCTGTTGGATCAGCATGCCATAGCTGGTCTTGGCAATATCTATGCTGATGAATCACTCTTTGCAGCCCATATTCACCCCATGCGTAAGGCTAGCTCGTTAACTGAAGATGAACGCAAGTCTCTCTTAGAGGCGATTCAAAGTATTTTAAAGTTAGCCATTGAACAATGTGGGACATCAGTGCGCAACTATCGCGACGCCAATGGCCAGACAGGCGCCTTCCAAAATAGTTTGGCAGTCTACGGTCAAGCCGGCAAAAAATGTCCACGCTGTGGGCAAACTTTAGAAAAAATTCATGTGGCTGGGCGTGGAACGGTTATTTGCCCTTCTTGTCAGCCGCTTTAGGCTTTACGGCAATCCGATGTAGCGAAGCAATGCAATTTTTAATTGCTGCGTGATCTGTGCCGCCGGCGATAATATAGACGATACAATCCTCAAAGTCATGTTGCTGGATCTCAAGTTCGCGTTCTTCTAAGACCCCTGTAATAACAACATTTTTCGGGTGTTCTTGTTTTTTTACATCTGTCAAGCCTAATTTAGATGGCAAAATTTGCTGCAATTGTTGTAAATCTTCTGCTGTAATATCTTCTTTTTTCAACAAAAATACCGCTAAGGAGGTATTTTTATCTTGGCTCACCAACTGCACTCCATGGGTCGTGTCATGTTTCTCCCAATTGGCAGGTGGTGTTAAACCATATTCGATATCACTAGGACCAAACTTCACAATTTCGGCCAAAGCCAGATTACTACCTAAGAATAAGAGTCCTAACACACTTCCAATGATATTGAAAATTTTCATTTACTCAAGCTCTCCTTGCTACTCTTAGACCAATTCACGCTGTAAATCGCGTTCTTCAGCCCGCTTTTTCAAGGTTTCACGTTGATCATGCAATTTTTTACCTTTACCTTGGGCAATTTCAACTTTGACCTTGCCTCTGGCAAAATAGAGTTTAACCGGCACAACCGTGATTCCTTTTTGGGCTACAGCTGCGCTTAGACGTTTAATTTCTGCTGGGTGCAATAGTAATTTGCGATCCCTGTCAGGATCTTGCGGTGTATAGCCAGCATTGACATAGGGCGCTACATGCAAGGAGACAAGCCATGCTTCGCCATGGCGAAATTCTACATAGCTATCAACAAAATTGACCTTATGCGCACGCATGCTTTTGACCTCTGGGCCAGTCAGGACAAGTCCGGCTTCAATGAAATCAGAGAGCTCATAAAGAAAGCGTGCTTTTTTATTGACTGCAATCTCATTGGCTGCTTTTTTAGCTTTTTTCTCACTCATAACGATTCTTTTGGACTCAACTCTGCTTTTAGCTGTGTAATAAGACTGTAAATTTCTTTACTACTCCACCCTTGAACAAGTGCTTCCACAGCATGCACAATCTTGCGTGCTGGTACTTGATTTTGCACATAAGGCCTAATTTGGGCAAGCACACTGTCCTTGGATGCCCGCAGAGACCTTTCAGGAGGCCCCACAAGCACAGTAATTTCGCCTAAGATTTGACTATCAAGGCTTGCATACTCTTCAAGGCGTAAAAGCTTAAATTCCTCATAAATTTTGGTCAATTCGCGGCAAATTGCAAGTTCCCTTGGGCCTAAAATGCTACTCGCAATGCTCAAGCTAGCTTGTAAGCGATCACTGCGTTCAAAAAAAACTAATGTACAGGGCATTGCAGCAAAGGTTTGAAACAGTTTCACCTTTGCGGCCTCATCACGCGGGAGAAAGCCTAAAAAAGTATAAGGTATGGGCGGAAGTCCTGCACAAGCGAGCGCTGCCACAGGTGCAGAAGGTCCTGGCACAGGCGATACAAGAAGCTTGGCCTTCCGGCAAGCTCGAACCAAACGATAGCCAGGATCAGCCACAAGGGGCGTACCCGCATCAGAAATTAAGGCTATATTATGGCCGAGACTTAGCTTTTCCAAAACCCAAGGGATGCGCACAGCCTCATTATGATCATGGTAGCTGATTAATTTTTGGCCTGATATGCCAAGGGCTGCCAAAAGCCGCTGGCTTCTGCGTGTATCCTCACAGAGAATATAATCAACCGTACTTAGGATCTTGCGTGCTCTGGGCGCAAGATCATCCACATTCCCCAAAGGGGTTGCCACAACAAATAATCTTGCATCAAGGCTCATGGTGAAAAAATAAAGGGTTACAAGAGGGCATCTAGAAGACTTGGCTGCATGTGCTTTGTTTGGGGCACCTCTTGGCATACCCCACGAAAACTTAAGCGGTGCAGAGGACAGGGCCCATAGGTTTTAAGTAGGTCAAGATGTTTACGTGTGCCATACCCTAAGTGCTCAGCAAAGGCATATTGGGGCCATTTTAGATCTAAATGACGCATGAGGGCATCCCGATAGGTCTTAGCTATAATCGATGCTGCGGAAATGACAGGTGTACTGGCATCCCCATGTACTATAGCTTGTTGACGTGGCAAGTGGCAGCTTTTATGCTTGCGCCAAAACCGCTGCAAAATACCTTGAGGCACGACCTTATTGCCATCAATATATAAGAGTGTGGCATTTATGGGTAGTTTGGCAGCTGCCATAGCCATGGCTGTAAAGGTCGCTTGCAGGATATTGATCTTATCAATGGATCTTTGTCCTACTAAACCTATGGACCAGGCTGTGGCTTCTTTGCGGATCTCCCACGCCAATTGCTCCCGTTTGCTAGGAGTAAGCACTTTTGAATCGGCTAAACCTTCTAATTTATAGTCAGGGGGCAAGACCACAGCTGCCGCAACCACAGGACCTGCCAATGAGCCTCTCCCCACCTCATCAATCCCTGCTATCAGATCTTGGGCTTTTTTGTAACCTAAAAGTAAGTCAGCTTGGCGATATGTTGGCACATCTCCTCCCAGGCACAAGAACTGCACCAAGCCCATGGAATAGAAAAGACATGGATAAACGGATATCCATGTCTTCGCAAAAACAGCTCTGCTGTAACTATACTTAGAATCTATTGCGGGGTTTAATACGCGCCGCCTTACCTTTGAGTTTACGTAAGTAGTAGAGACGACTGCGGCGCACACGCCCTTCAGTTACAACTTCTACATGGTCAATAAAGGGCGAATATAAGGGGAAAATACGTTCCACACCCACGCCATCAGAGATTTTACGTACCGTAAAACTGGCATTGGTCGTGCCGCGGCTCACCCGAATCACATTGCCTTGAAAGATCTGAATACGTTCTTTTTCGCCTTCTACAATGCGCAAATGCACTTTTACTGTATCGCCTGAACGGAAAACAGGCATATCCATACGCATATTCTCGCGTTCAATTTTCTCGATAACATTCATGACTGAACTAAACTCCTTAAAAGAGAAAATCTATGCACTCTGTGCGCCTTAAGCAAAATCGCCTAAAATGCGATCTGTGAGAATAGCGGCAGCACTGCGCACTGAGAGATGATTATAACCTAAAAAACGTAAGGGTCGCAACACGGCATTACATTGACTTAAGACTTCTTTTGCCAAACCTTGCGCTGTGCCTAAGAGAAGCAGTACAGGGCCTTTTAAAAGGATGGCACGCACATCAGCTGGCACGATCATTTTGGGCGCATGTTTATCTGACCAGTTGGCTGAACTTACAACCACTGTGGGCTTTGCGCCATAATAGCAACTGGCCTCTTCTTGGGCTGCGGCTAAGCTTGGTACAGGCCTAACCAGACTTAGTGCTTGGGCGCGATCAGGGTGATTTTCTTTTGCCATTCCGTGTAACCAGTGGCTTAAGATTTGCTCAAGCAAGGTCAATTGCTGGGTTAAGGGTGTCACGACATAGAAAGGCCCCAAGCCGTAACTTGCAGAAATTCTTGATATATCGTGGATATCCAGGTTTGTCAAAGATGCCGTGCCCGTTGTGCGCCCTTCAATACGCACAGGATGATGCACCAAACAGAGGGAGAGATTGCGTCCCAGACGTTTCGGGGGATTAGCTTTAAGATAACTGGCATCCTGTGCTGTCAATTTCGTAGTCGCCAAAAGTTCAGGACGAAACTTTAGGGTAGTCGCCAGAGCTTTTTCCCGGCGAAATTTGGCGATATGTTGATGGTGCCCAGAGAGCAAAACTTCTGGTACTTTTAAGCCATTAAGTTCTTCTGGCCGTGTATATTGAGGATATTCCAAAAGATCTTCGGTGAAACTCTCTTCAACTTGCGAATCAAGTTTGCCCATAAAGCCTGGTTGCAATCTGGCACACGCTTCAAGCAAGACTAAGGCAGCACTATCGCCACTATTTAAGACAGCATCTGTAACACAGATTGACTCCACAGGACAGGGTGCTAAATCAATAACCCGTTCGTCGACCCCTTCATAGCGCCCGCAAATTAAGGTTAATTCAGAGGCTGCCGCTAACTTGGTAGCCACTTCTTGGGTAAAGGGGCGCCCACGGGGGGTTAACATAATAATGGGACCTTTGGGTGCCAAATGCTCAAGGCATCTAAGCAATGGTTCTGCCTGTAAAACCATGCCAGGGCCGCCACCATAAGGACTATCATCCAAGTGGCGATGTTTATTTAATGCAAACTCCCTTGGATTCTGCAAGCGCACACTTATGACACCACTAGCTTGGGCTTTAGCTAAGAGTCCACAACTTAAAGGCGAGGCAAAAAATTCAGGAAACAACGTCACGACATTAAAGTGTAGCATAGTTTAATTATGCCAAAAAGCGCTCCTAAGCTCAAGATAGGAGAGTCACGAGTCTCTGCAAGCGCTTGCATTTTAAAATCTTGAAACAAAGTGACGCATAGCTTGGTGTACTGATAGTTTGTGCAGAACAACTGATACATAGATAATAGATGAGAGTGAGCCATACAAACTCTTGTGCAAGATACAAACATATTTGACATAAGCAAAAACATAACATATTGTGTTTTGTTTGTGAAATATTGCTCAAGAGGATTTAGACTATTTTATCTTAAGATCTATACATATTGAAAAAATATTTACATAGTATATAGTTTTATACTATTGCATACTATTTTATTATTACTTTTTTTGTTACTTTTTGTTAATGTACTATTAATATGATATTTTCTAATAACTATTTGATGATATTATTCTACACATATGACTTAAATTTTCTAATCTTGATGTCAAAACAAATAACATACAAAAAATATGCATATATAAATATAATATTAATGTAGATCAATTATTATTAATTTAGATCTTTCGACACAAACAATTATCTTAAGCTAATCTATCGTATAAGTTAAAAAATATAGGTTAGCTGCAAGATGATTCATATGACTACATATATAGAAGCACGTTCTGATCACTAGTCTTCGAGGCACCTATGCAAAAGCATCATGAATATTTACAACGTATTCTCTTAAGCCGAGTCTATGATGTGGCAGTGGAAACCCCATTAGAAAAAGCTGTGGGTATTTCTCGCCATGTTGGCAATACAGTCCTGTTAAAACGCGAAGATTTGCAGCCTGTCTTTTCGTTTAAAATTCGTGGGGCCTATAATAAAATGGCCCAACTATCAAGCCAGGAACTTCGCCGTGGCGTTATTGCAGCCTCAGCCGGCAACCACGCCCAAGGCGTCGCCCTCTCAGCCCAAAGGCTCAATTGTGAAGCGACCATTGTCATGCCAGTGACAACGCCTGCCATTAAGGTGAATGCTGTACGCAGACTGGGGGGCCAGGTGGTACTAGCAGGCGAATCTTTTTCCGATGCCAGCAAACGCACCCAAGAACTCATCCGGCAAACAGGAGCCATCTTTATCCCCCCATTTGAGGATCCTGATGTCATTGCAGGCCAAGGAACCATTGGCATGGAGATTCTCCGCCAGCACGCAGGCCCCTTACATGCCGTCTTTGTACCCATTGGCGGTGGGGGATTAGCGGCAGGTGTTGCCAGCTACATTAAATTATTGCGGCCAGAAATTAAGGTCATAGGTGTAGAGCCCATTGACTCTGATGCTATGCGTAGATCCATAGAGGCAGGCTACCCCATTACCATGCAGGATGTCGGTCTCTTTGCTGATGGTGTTGCTGTCAAGCAAGTAGGTGAAGAAACCTTTGCGATCTGTCGTGATATGCTTGATAGCATAGTCACAGTGGGTACAGATGCTATTTGTGGTGCCATTAAAGATGTCTTTGAGGCCACACGTATTGTAGCCGAACCTGCAGGTGCCTTAGCGTTAGCCGGTCTTAAGGCCTATGTACAGCAAACAGGTATCCGCGATCAAGAACTTGTTGCAATCATTAGTGGCGCCAACATGAACTTTGATCGCTTAGCATATGTAGTAGATAGGTCTGAACTTGGCGCAGAACGCGAAGCCTTGCTTGCTGTAACCATTCCTGATGAGGTTGGAAGCTTCCGACACTTTATTAGCGCTATCGGTAACCGCAGTATCAGCGAACTCTGCACGCGTTCCATGGATCCTGTGAAAGCACGTGTCCTCCTTGGCATTAAGGTACAAGGCCGCAATGATGTCGCCGAAGTCTTGGCTGATCTCAAAGACAAAGGTTTTCAAGCCTCTGATTTAAGTGATAATGAACTTGCTAAATTACATATACGCCATATGGTTGGTGGCAACTCGCCAAATCTTCAAGATGAACGTCTGTTGCGCTTTACCTTCCCAGAACGGCCTGGCGCTCTTTTAAACTTCATTGACGCCATGCAAACAGAATTTAACATCACGTTATTTCAGTATCGCTACCATGGGGCAGACTTTGGCCGTGTCTTAATGGGCTTCACGGTCCCAGAGACCAAGCGCCAAGCGTTTGAAGACTTTCTCGTACGTGTAGCTAACATGGGTTATGCTCATATTGATGAAACAAATAACCCAGCATATACTATGTTTTTAGGTTGGCATAATGTGCAAGCATAGCTGATGTCAAAATATATGTGAATTTAAAACTTAATTTAAGTAAACGATGATCGTCTGTTGCTAGAGCAAAATCTAAAAGTATAGATATATAATTGTAGCAATTAAGAAGAGCCGTGTATGTGCAGTCATACACGGCTCTTTTTTAGTTACTTAGATGAGATTCAATTTTAGAGTATTCTATAAAATCAGAGCTATCTTTATTGATATCTTACCCAAACGCATATTCATATATGTGATCAGGTCTACTCTATCAAATTATAATCTTCAATTTATTTAAGATTGACCTTGGGCAGCATTCCTGCGTTCATAGATTTCCGCAGTTGCTGTAAACATGACGTCTGTACTTGAATTAATAGCTGTTTCTACAGAATCTTGCACCACACCAATCACAAAGCCAACTGCCACAGCCTGCATAGCAATATCGTTTACTATACCAAAGATTGAACAGGCCATGGGAATCAATAAGAGGGAGCCTCCAGCTACACCTGATGCCCCACAAGCCCCCAAGGTTGACAAAAAGCTTAAAATGATAGTGGTTGTCAAATCAAGATGCACACCCATGGTATGGGCGACAGCTAAGGTCATAACAGTAATTGTGACCGCAGCACCACCCATATTAATGGTTGCGCCTAAAGGAATCGAGACAGAATAGAATTCAGGATCAAGGCCTAATTTTTTGCACAAAGCAATATTCACGGGGATATTCGCAGCTGAACTCCGCGTAAAAAAGGCGGTGATACCACTTGAACGTAAACATTGGAAGGTCAAGGGATAGGGATTTTTCCGTGTAAAGATCCAAATTAAGAGAGGATCAATGATAACGGCAACAACCACCATGCAGCCAACAAGCAATAACAATAATTTGCCGTAATCGATAAAAATGGCTAAACCATTTTCAGCGACCACAGAAAACATTAAGCCGCAAATACCAAAAGGTGCACACTCAATTACAATACGCACAGTATCAGAAACCATTTCCGATAAATCGCGCATAAAGGCAAGTGTTTCAGGTTTCGCAAATTTTTTGAGGCACACACCAAAAATGATCGCCCAAAAAAGAATACCCACATAATTTCCATTGCCAAGAGCTTGAATTGGATTCGCAACCATATTGGAAAAGAGGTTGGTCAAAATCTCGCCCAAGCCCCCAGGAGGCGTGTTGGTCGCCCCAGCAGTATCCAGCTTAATGGTGAGAGGAAACAGAAAGCTTCCGATTACAGCTGTTGTGGCCGCAAAAAATGTCCCGAGTAAATAGAGAAAGGTAACAATTTTAAAGCGCCCACCCACACCTTGCCTAGTGTTAGCCAAAGCATTAAGCACTAAAATAAAGACAAGGATCGGGGCAACGCCTTTAAGGGCTCCGACAAAAATAGTGCCAAGAATGCTAAGCCCTGAGAGAGAGGGCCAGACAAACCCCAAAAAAGCGCCAATCAACATGCCGATAAAGATTCTAAGGATTAAGCTTGTCTGCAAATACCAGTCAAAACATTTGTTCATAAACCTCTCCCATAGCAAAAAATTGCCTCAATAATATAATGTATGCAAAAATATAGGCAAACTTTAAGGTGCTGTAATGGTTAACTTACCACTTGTAATGAACTTATCAACTAAACTAAATACCAGGTCGTTGCCACAAAAGTTAGTTGCAGAAATTGTTTGTCGATAGTGATCTAAATTGGCTTCAAATTGTTGCAAAAGCTCTTCGTGCAAATTGTGCATCAAAGCAGCCTTGCCATAGCCAAGGCGTTCCAAATATAAGGCATTAAAGCGTTGTTCAAGCATGGCGCCTAAAGGCAAGCTTAAAATCGGCTTACCTAGATATAAGGCTTCACTCATCAAAGTGTGACTGCCCCCTTGAATTACATAGGCACAACTTTCAAGCAGACGTAAAAAGCCCTCTTCACTTTTGGCACAAAACCTAAGATTTGCAAGACTGCCGCTAGTTTGCGCATAGCCAAAGATATAGCAGGTGCGCTTTGTGGCTCGTTGTAAAAACTCTAAGAGCGCAGGACTTGTGGAATTACTTTGATAGACAAGAATGTGACCTGCATCGCTAGATTTAGCTTGTAAGACGCGGTCTCTTAAAATTGGCGGAGCAATGCGTGCATGGTACTTGGGTAAAATAGGTGGCGCATAAAAAGAAATCAGTAAATTTGCTTCTGTGGGCGCAAATAAATAGCGCGGGGTTAAGCCTTGAATAAAGGTGTCAAACCAAAAATTAGGCGGCAGATTATGTTGACAGCAAGTAATAATATGTTGATGATCAAGTGTTAAACAGGGAAGATGTGCTATTTTGGCGGCATAAGGTACAAAATACTCTAAATCTGTCATACACACATCAGGCTTAAACTTATCTATTACATCTAATAATTGTTTTAGATATTTTTTGCGTTCAAATAATAACGGAATCGCTTTGCTAATTGTTGCTGCAAAGTCAATGCGATAATTTTTAAATACGGTACCTAAATTGGGCAAATGAAATACATTGAATTCTGGTTCAAGTACATGTAGTGCATCATCATTAGCTACAAAGAGAAATTCATGTTGTTTTAATTTACGTGCTATAGTTAATCCACGCATAGCATGGCCATGTCCTGTACCATGCACACCATAAAGTACGCGACCCATAACCTTAACCTAACAAGAAAATCTATAGTGTTAAATACTGATGTTTTTACACAATAATAAGATAAAAAATATTGCTCGCTGTGAAAAGATCTTTTGCATATTCAATAAAATAGTTGATCAATATGCTGCTTGACTAAATATCTGCTATAGCATGCAGCATAAGTACATACACAGAAGATCAAGCATCATATAGAGAGCAGAGCGCATTTTAAAATGTTTTTTAGACTCACTTACTAGATCTATCTTTCAAAAACTATGCTCAAAATCTTCTTGAAGACCTCGTGCTTTTTGCTTTACGCCCTAACGCCCAAGTTAAATGCTGCAGAGGCGGCGCTCCCCAAAGATTTGCCAACGTGCTTGAAAAAAGAGATAATTAAACTTTCTGCCTTCTGCAACACAAATTTGGGGTGTGTTTGTGAATATTCGAAAAATCCGTGAAGATCTAGGTCGCGTTAAATCAAGCTGTCAACGCCGTGACTTTAACAATGCGCTCTTTCTCTTGATTTCTTCTCTTAAAGAATTAGGTGGTCAACGTGCCCCCCTAGATCTACGCCAAGATTTTCGTGATGCTCTCTTCGCTATTTGTTCGGATCCTAATTATAAAAGCGTGCGACCGACCCCTGTGATCTATAATGCAGGCAAAGAGCGTGAAATCCTTGCGCAAATGCTCCAAGTCTATCAAGCCATTGTAGGTCAAGTGGAAACGGAAAGCTATGAAGTGGCAGCAGCGAGAAAGCTCAAAATTGATCAGGCACTGCGTGACGGCAAAAACTTTTTAAGCCGCGGACTTGTTCCTGAAGCCGAGCTTAGTTTTGCTGAAGCTGTCAAAAATTACCGCACTGAAAACGCCCTCTTTGCAATTATTGCCCGTGAATTTATGGCTGTAAAAGAATATGGCCGGGGACTTGGTTATTTACGGGAAGGACTTAAACGTGCTCCCACGGATCCCATGTTACGGGAATTAGCCAATGAGTGTATGCGCCTGCGTGATGGTGGTAAATGAGCACTCACCATCTTCAAGGAGCATTTTTGTGCTCTGAACAAAAAAATCCATTCTGCACACTTAAGGTTCAGAATGGATTTTTTTGTTATGTACTTAGCACACAGAAAGATTAAGAGAATATTTTAGAACCTAAGCAGACAATCTTTATTTATCATAGCTCACACTTAGCTCATCTTGCCCCAATTCTCGGCACGCACCCGTGCTTGGCTAGCTTGCGTTTCTTGCCCCATGGCTTTTAGGGCACAGGCTAACACCTCCCACGCCTCCGCTTGATCCTGTAGATTTAAACTTTTTCGAGCCAACATCTCAGCCAAAGCCGGATCTTCACCGCCTGCCAGATAAATCTTCGCTAGATTCAGCATGGCCCATGCATCATAGGGATTCTGTTGGAGCGCCTCCTGCAAACAAATCCTGGCCGCATCCTCTTGGCCTTGGCTTAAGGCAAGTTGAGCCAAATGGCGCTTGGCCAAAGAACCTGCGTTCAAGCGTGCTTCCACTTGAGCGCCTTCACTATACATAGTTTGCGCTTGTGCAAGCTCGCCACGTTGTTCCAAGAGTTGCCCTAACCTAATCCAGGCATAGATATGTTCAGGATCCTGTTGCACACATTGTTCAAAGGAGTTTTGACTGGCTTGAAGCTCCCCAAGACTTTGCCACAGTGTCCCCAAATTATAGTAAATCTCAGCTGTTTGTTGGGCATTAGGTTTCCGCTTTAAAGCCTCAAGAAAATGTTCTTTGGCCTCTTCGGGGCGACCTAGTGCTGCTAGACAGACCCCTAAAGAATTCCACGCGAGATCATTATTGGCATCAGCAGCTATGGCTAGACGATATTCATCCAAAGCCCCTAAGAGATCTCCTCGACTGTAGAGACGATCAGCGCTAATATTAAGGGCTAAAGAATTACAAATGCCCACTTGTGGTTCGGGTAAAAGTTGGGCATAGGCTAAGGCTTTAAGGCCTAATTCGGCCATTTTGCTACGACTGATCCCCAAAAAAGGATAGCCACTTAAGCCAATAATGGGACGCAAACCTGCTTGTTTTAAACTCTGATAAATCTTGATGTACTGATCCTTAAGGTCTTTTGCTGCGACATTTGGATGGAAGCACAATAAGATATTGCGTCCATGGCGACCTAGCAAGAGATCTGCTTCAGTTTGAAAAGCATCCTGTACAGCTTGTTGGGCCAAAAGCAAACAGCCTTCAAGGGTCTCGGTCAAGACTTCCTCAAGCTGCACTAGGCTCAAGGTAAACACCTTTAGATTTTGACTCTTCTCCTGCATTAAAGCATAAAAATCAGCCTGTTCTGGTAACTCTTGGGTCGTATGGCCATGTAATGTTGCTACATTGAGGGCTAATTCCAATCTATCGCCCACCTGCGGCTCTGTTTGACTTTGAGTTTGGTAGTGCATTTCGGCTAAGGCAGACTTTTGGCGCACGCGCACTACACTGATCTCGCCTTTATAGAGTTGACTGCTGCCACCTCCCATAACCGCAAAACATTGCCCAACTCTTACCCCCATGCGTCGCCCTAAATTTAGACGCAAGCGGCCTTGGGGCAAAACTTCAAGGATGCGTCCACCCACCTTCAACAATTCGGCAAACCCCAAGACCTGGCCAGGACTTGCCACTTCACAGGCTAACCGGACACGCTCAACCAAGAGATGGGCCTGTTCATGCATCTCTAAGCGCATCTCCCCACCTGTCAAATCATTGGGATAAAAACCAAAGCCAGCCTTGAGTACTGGCCAAACCTTTTCTTGGGTCAAGGGACTTGTGACGTTAATATCACGTAACACCTTGAGGCGCTCGGCTGCACGATTGCGGCAGGTCTCCCGGCCACAGGCATTAAATAGCAGTCCAAAACTAAAACGTTGCAAACGGACAGCCAAGACATCAGAGCCAATATCTGCTTGAAAGGCCTTAGCTAAGCGGCGCTGTAACTCTTCGAGCACACTAAATCCGTGATTTAAGGCAATATCTTCGGCATTACTGAGACTAATGCAGACTACCCCCATGCAGAGCTTATAGGCAGGTAAGGAGGCTAAATCTTGCTGCAACATCTCTGGTGCCTGCAATTTAGCTGCAACTTCCTCCATGCGTGCATAGAGGGTATCCTCTACATAAAGGCCTGTAAGGGGACAGGTTCTAGCAAAACGCAGCTGCGCCAGTTTTTCTAAACTAATTTGACTCACTGCCGGCAGGATACCTAAGAGAGGTTGCGCCTTTTTCACATCTACTTCGTGTAACACCAATACGCCAAGCTGCCGCCCAGACCACAGTAAAGGCAAGAGGATTTTTTGTTCCTTGGGCAAAAGTTGGGGAGTATCTGCGCCTTGCGACAGCGGGAAATAGAGTGTGTGTCGACTGAATTTGACAACTTTCTTCAGATCGGCACATAACTCACTTTGCATATCTAAAATATCACCACTAGTTAAGGCAAGTGTTTGTGGCAAGGGTGGTAACATAAACTTTTTTTCCACAAAAAGGTTGGCAAAAGGTACCCAAGATAAGAACTATAGCCTTCAAGAGGCTCACTTTTTCTACAAATAGCACACTTTGAACGATAAAAGCATGGAATCTCGTGCAACAGACAGTATTACATGACACGGGAAGCCCAAGCTTATGCTTCTTCAAAAAATATATTAGGTATAGTTTCTAGATGTTATAAAAATTTTAAGTGTGTTAATCTAGCGTAATTAAAATAAATAAAAACATTACATAATCTAAATTGTATCATCTTCAAGACATAGTGTTGAAAGCTAGCTGCAGTATAATGATACTGTTTTATCAAGTTCGAGTAGAGAACAGTCTTGCAAGATCTAAGCTAACACGTCACAAGTTCTAAAAATGTATCCACGTAACCCAACTAAAGTGCCAAGTATCAGTACATTGAGTATTCTGATATGTGAAGAGATTTTTTAAAAAATTAGTTGCAAGTTGACATAAGTTGAAAATTTAGTTTACTATCTTTTTAAAACCAAGGTTCAACCTGTGTCAGGTTAGGTGCTATCATAAAGAGAGATGTAAGGAGATTGCATGTCCTTAGCTTGTTTTCCTCTAGGCCCACTACAAACCAATAGTTATGTTTTGCATACCACAACACAGGCTGTGGTAATTGATGTAGGTGGCGATCCGCAACCCATCATGGAATATTTACACAATAACCAACTTGCATTGTCTGCAATTTGTATCACCCACATGCATTTTGATCATATTTATGGCGTGGCACATCTTGCAAGACACACCCAAGCCCCAGTCTATGCGCCTTTCGGCGATGAACCTATTGCAGACACCGAAGCAAGTCGCGGAGGCATTTGGGGATTCCCCTTGGTAGAACCTTTTGAAAGCCAAGATCTTCCCTTGGGCGATCTAACTTTCGGCGATCTCAAGTGTAAAGTTCTATCCACCCCAGGACATACGCCTGGCAGCGTATCCCTCTATTTTGCAGAAGAAAATCTTGTGTTTTCAGGGGATGCGCTCTTTTATCATTCTGTAGGCCGCACAGATTTTCCCTTAGGCAATTTTGAAGAACTGCGCAGTGCCATAGCTAAAGAGCTCTTTTCTCTACCTCCAACATGTCGTGTCTTACCTGGCCATGGGCCAGAGACAACCATTGAGGAAGAACGTATGCATAACCCTATCTGTGGTGAATTTTGCTCGTGAAACAGGTCTGTCTCATCCAAGCAAGTCCCCATGTAGGTGGGGTCTGTGATACCATCATGCGGCTATTGCAGATGGGGTCTACACGTCCAGATGTTGTGCTACATACTTATTTTTTACGGGAATATACGCTAAAGCCCTGTCTTGGGTGTAGATCTTGTGCCAAAGCACCCCATCAATGCGTCCATAGATATATCCAAGATGATGCCAACAAACTGCTCTCGATCATGCAAGCAGCCGACCTTGTCCTCTTATGTGCACCGATCTATTTTTATGCTTTACCTGGCCCCTGTAAGACCTTAATTGATCGTGCCCAAAGTTTTTGGGAGGCCCAAAAGACAAACCCAAAAGATACCTTAAAACCGACCACTGTGCTCTTAACAGCAGGCCGCAGTACGGGTCAAGAACTTTTTCGCGGCAGTCTCCTGACATTAAAATATTTTTTTGCAAGTCTTGGCAGGGAAATTTCCGAAACCTTTACCCTAAGCGGCCTTGAGCTTCGCGACGATTTACTGCAAAATCAAAAACTCTGCGATCAATTACGCACCTATTTGACAACTGTGAGCTACATCTAAAAAATGTACTGCAGATACCTAAAAACTGCAAAGAGTTTCGGTATCTAGTCATTAACCTCTAGCGGAAACTATCTATTATGTTGTTATGCCGTGCAGTGTTCCTGCTAACGGTGCTATGCTTTTCGTTTCTGTGGATTTCACCCCTTAAAGCGCAAGTTACACTGTTAATTCCCGCGGCCCCCGAGATCAATCAGTCTCTTGAGAAAAAAGAGCGCCCTCCTGTAAAACAACCTCAAGATCGCGAGAAAAAGCCTGAGGAGAACAAAACCACCCCTGCAAGCAAAGATGTGCCGGCCAATAAAGAAGCAAGTCCTGCGCCTAGAATCCAAGAAGAAACCGATGTTCTGATTACGCTTATGGAACCCTTTGCCCATAAAGGGTTGCCCATGGATCGACCGCAAGCATTTACTGTTTTGCGTTTTGAACACGGAATGCTTGATGCTAAAGGTAAACTACTTGCTGAGCGCCGCGATCTCCTTGGGGATGTTGAAGAGATTAGGTATCTTGGTCAAAAGGCCTGGGGCGCCAATGTGGGCATTGTGGCGCCAGGACTATACCAATTTCTCCTTGAAACGCGTCCTTTATGGGATCAAAGTCAAGAAAAATTCGTCCAACATTTTGTCAAGGTCATGGTACCTGTATATGGCGAGGATTCTGGCTGGCAGGAAATTTGTGGACAGCACTTTGAAATTGTGCCCTTAACGCGCCCCTTTGGTCTCTTGGCGCCAACACTCTTTCGTGGGCAAGTGCTCTTAGATGGAGCCCCCCTTGCAAAGGCCCAGGTAACCCTGCAACGTATCAACACCGACGGCCAAAAGGTACCAACCCCCTGGCATGAAAAGATTATCGTGCAGACAGATAGCTTAGGCCTCTTTGCGTTTGTCGCAAATAAGGCTGGGTGGTGGTGCTGCCAGGCACAAACCAAAGGTGCACCTTTAAAAGGCCCAGATGGGCAACCCAAAGACCTTGATATAGGAGCAATCTTTTGGTTTTACGCTGACCATGTTAGTGAAACGCGGGAACGTAAATAAGAGCTTCGTAAGATTGCGTCTCAAAGTCATCTCTGCAGATGTTAATTAAAATTTTGCCACATTATTTAAAGAATACGCTACTAATCACAGAAACCTAGCTCTTTCTCTTGGAACAAGCGAATTGCAACAACATAGCACAAGAGCTGTATCTCTCTTAACAATGATGCTTTTTTGACGTTTAAGTCTTGAAAGCATCGGTTTTTTCTTTTTTTTAAGGAAATATCATGAAACAATGGCTTTGGTTTACATTCTTGGCACTCTGCTTATGTTTGGCAACAATTACGCTCAGTGATCCCAGTTATGCGGCACGTATGGGGGGAGGCCGTTCGTTTGGCAGTCAATCAACCATGCGCCAGCCAACTGTTGCGCCCAGACCTACACAGCCAACCCAACAGCCGTGGGGTACCCAAAATACAGCCAGACCTAGCACTGGTGGCCTAGGAGGTATGGGCGGGCTCTTTGGTGGTCTTTTGGCAGGTACACTTTTGGGTTCGCTTTTGGGCGGACACGGTGCGGGCGCCGGTGGTGGCATTGGCTTTATCGATGTCATCCTGTTTGGCATCTTAATTTGGCTTGGCTTTAAAATCTTTCGCAAAATGCGGGGTGGCCAAAACCAACCTGTAGCCCAAGAAGGCTATGCCCAAAGTCAAGCTTATAACTATGCCCCCAATCAAAACTACCAACAACCAGCACAAGACAATTCTTGGAATCAATTGCGCCAAGACAATAATATGAATGGTTTTGGGCAACCCAATGTTCCAGCCGGCTTTGATGTGGATGAATTTCTGCGTGGGGCCAAAGCAGCCTATATGCGCATGCAAAGCTCCTGGGATCAACGTGACCTCAATGATATTGCCATGTTTGCAACCCCTGCTGTAATGAACGTCTTACAACAACAGCTGGCGCAAGATCCCAACCCCTCACACACTGAAATTATCAATGTCGACGCCCAATTAATGAATGTCAATGATGATGGCATCACCCAACGTGCGCAAGTCTTCTTTGACGT
The DNA here is from genome assembly GCA_017454005.1 of Desulfovibrionaceae bacterium. Lineage (GTDB taxonomy): Bacteria > Desulfobacterota > Desulfovibrionia > Desulfovibrionales > Desulfovibrionaceae > Desulfovibrio. The sequence goes on from JAFTDU010000046.1 coordinate 30,490, forward strand.
TTTAATGCGTGAAAATCCCCAGCAAAGACAACCTGAACCCGTACGGGAAGTGTGGCATTTCTTACGCACCTTACCATCAGGTACCTGGAAATTAGACGGCATTCAACAGACATACTAAGCTTAATGTAACAATCCTATTTTTTTTGAGGAGATTATTGTGCAGACAGTAACTTTTCAAGGTAATATCATGCATCTTGAGGGCAAATTCCCCCTCACAGATCAACCTGCCCCAGCCTTTGCCCTCACAGCCAATGACATGTCGCAACGCGAGCTTCAGGCTTATGCAGGTAAAATTCTTATTTTAGTCTGCGTACCTTCCTTGGACACCCCTGTATGTGACATGGAAGTGCGCCGCTTCAATACTCTGGCTCAAGGTCTCTCGCAAGATGTTGCCATTGCCGCTGTAAGCCGCGATTTGCCTTTTGCGCAAGCTAGATGGTGCGGTGCAAGCGGCACCAAGGCTGTCGAATCTTTGTCAGATTACAGGCAAGGTAGTTTCGGCAAAGCTTATGGCATTTACATCCAAGAACTTGATTTGCTAGCTCGCGCCATTTTTGTCGTTGATAGAAAAGGTATCCTTAAATATAGTCAGCTAGTGCCTGAAGTTGCCAACGAACCAGATTATGATGCAGTGCTAAACGCTGTGAAAGCACTAGTCTAAGCTTAAAAAATTAAGACCTACTCCTACCTTAAGTAGCAAGCTTAAGATACGAGTAGGTCACTTTTTAAAAACGTCTACACGATACTTGTTCATAAATTAATTATCTGTTACGCGTACATTTTCACAAACATACGGAATCACCTTATGTCAAATCCAGTAGTAGAAAGAGATCAGTTATTACGTCTCATGCACATGAAAGTTGAAGAAGTGCGTCCTGGGTATGCTAAAATTAGCATGCCACTTGCAGATGAAGTCAAAAATGGCATGGGCTTTGCGCATGGGGGCACAATTTTTACCTTGGCAGATATTGCTTTTGGTGTTGCTGCCAATGAAAACTCACAAGGGTTTGTTGTGACACTTAGCACATCCATTGAATATTTAAGACCAGGTGCCATAGGCCCACTTGTTGCTGAAGCCAATGTTGTGCGGCAAGGCAGACATGTGCAAAATTATGAGGTCAAAGTCTTTGATGGGCAGGGCGAGTTAATTGCCCGCACCATGGCCCAAGGTTATCAAACGACCTTGCAAGCATAACACTCACATGAATCACTTGAAGCACTTAGCTAATCAAATGCATTGAGTATTTATGCAGGTGCTTCTTGCCTATCTATCAGCATCAAGAAGGCATTTTTTGCACATAGCGGCTCAAACAACAATAGTATTCCATGATGCTAAAATTTATAAGCATGATTGTTGATTTTTTAAGATAAGCCAATGCAAACACATTGTTAAAATATAATATTTTGTACTTTATGGGGTAAAAAGCAGAGTTTACTTTAGTCAATTAGAAACTTAACTTACAGTAGCGTAAGATAAATCTAAAAATGATTTATCTTTTATAACAAGACTAACGTCGCTGCACCAAGAAAAATAAAAAAACCTGCACTATCTGTGATGGTTGTCAAAAAAATGCTTGAGGCTTGCGCTGGGTCACGGCCTAATGCCCGAAAAATTAAGGGAATGGAACCGCCTGCAATAGCGCCTAAAAGCATGTCAAAAAGTAGGGCAACCGCCATGACAACGCCCACCAAAATATTATGCGTAAAGATAAAGGCGCCAATGAATGCCAAGATGGCCATGCAAATGCCCGTTACAAGACCAATTTTCGCTTCCCTTAAGACTGCAAGCCAAGCTTTTTTATGATCAAAACGCTCTGTGGCAAGTTGTCTAATCATCACTGCCAAGGCTTGTTGGCCTGTATTGCCTGCTTGATTGGCAATCATAGGCATTAAGACGGCTAGGACAGCCATCTGAGCAATGGATCCTTCAAATACATAAACTACCCAAGCGGAAAGTGCTGAATTGACCATATTGACCACAAGCCAAGGCAGACGTTTATGTACACTTTCTAGCCATGGAGTATCCACACTTTCTTCTGGATCTGCCCCCACCATACCTAAGAGATCTGCACTAGCCTCTTCATGAATGATATCCATGGTATCATCATAGGTCACAAGCCCCATAATATGCCCTTCATAGTCGACCACAGGCATAGCAAGAAAATTATAATGCGATAATAATGAGGCTACTTCACCTTTTTCTGTATCATAGGTCACACTGACAATACTTTGGCCGGCCACTGCATCGCGCAAGAGCGTCCCAGGTCGTGCCAACATGAGATTCTTTAATGACAGTACGCCAACTAAAATATCTTTATCATCAACTACATAGGCGTAATAAGGGTTTTCCTTGGACTCCATTTGACTCCTAATTGTAGCTATGGCTTCATCTGCTGTTAGGGTTTGCTCGACCAAAATCAATTCCGTATTCATGACACCAGCAGCAGAATTAGGGTCAAAATTTAACAGATTGCGCAGTTCTTCGGAGTCTTCTTTTTCAAGGTGCCCTAGCAAAACATCCCGATGATCTTCATCAAGTTCATCTAAGACGTCGGCAGCATCATCAGGATCCATTTCAGCGATGATTTGTGCTGCGGTGTCGGCATCAAGATTTTCTAGCACATCTACTGCTACATTGCCTTCAAGTTCGGCCAGGGCACTGGCTGCATCTTCTTTGGGTAGATGTTTTAGGGCGCAGACCTGCTTTTCAAGACTTAAATTTTCAAGATGATCCGCCAAATCAGCTGGATGCACAAAGGAAGAATCGGCGTTAGCATCGCGGCAAATTTCAGGTATCACTATGCCATAGGTGTCATCTTTTTTAGGATCGCTTGATGCGTCAGAACTAACAGGAGCTTGGGCCTGATTACTTGCTTTAGCAGCAACTTCATGTGTATTTTGTTCGGACATATTCTCCCCTAAAAAATAGCAGTATGCTAAACAGATTAAAGCACGATTCATTACACCTTAGACTTTTTTATCTTACACAACTTATCTTAGATAGGTCAAGCCACAAATAGACAACTGAGAAAAAATATATTCATAGTGCTTACATATTAATTACTACGCTCTTAAGACTTCATAAAATATAATAGATACAATTATAGATTACTATATAAAGAATGCAACGTTTGTGAAGATCGGAATAATATGTAAAATATAATAGATCTTATATTGCGAAAATATTTTTAATTATGTTTATATCCAAAGAATAGGGTCAACATATAGACTCACACAACGACATTCAAATATTTAGGCAAAATATAACATATTCATATATCTACAAAAATTAATCCAACTACATTTAGTAATATACTTTAAATATATAAAACAATTAAGTGCGATTTTTTTGATTGTGTAGAGATTTAAAAATATATCACCAGAGCAGATTCTATTTTACTTAGTTCCAATAATTAGTGTTACTAATCTAAATCTTGTTCTCTTGATTATTGTTTTTACATCTTGAAGTAAACTTATCTCATACTTAGTTAGTAAATCTTATTTCTGAAAATTCGAGGTATTATATATGGCAAAAAGCTGGTCTGAGTTTTTTTCCCCACAAGGTCTTGAATTTTTAAATCAAAATATTGCATTAGCGCTTGCAGAGGATGGAGCAGAACGAACGGCTGAAGGCGTCTTTGCCTTAAGCGATACTTTGGACGCTACCATCATAGCCAAAGAAGACACCTTTGTTGTGGGATTACCTATAATTGCCTTAACCCTAGATCAGCTGAATATACAATATAGCCAAAAATTATTGGTTGCAGAAGGCGCCACAGTTCAAGCTCTCACACCTGTAGCTACACTGCATGGCCAAGCGATTGCTTTGCTTAAGGCCGAACGCGTCATTTTAAATTATATCTGTCATTTATCTGGCATTGCCAATCTGACTGCTCAATATGTGCGTGCATTAGAAGGAACAGGTGTGCGTCTTTTAGATACCCGCAAAACTACACCTGGCTTACGTTGGCCTGAAAAATATGCCATACAAATAGGTGGCGGCACCAATCATCGCATGGATTTAACCTCAATGCTGATGTTAAAAGACAATCATATCGATGCTCAAGGATCTATTATCCATGCTGTGCAAACATTACGTGCTCATTATCATCCATGTCCGCCTATCGAAGTAGAATGTCGCACCTTAGATGATGTGCAAAACGCTGTGACAAGTCAATGTGAGCGCATTATGCTGGATAATATGGCACCAGAGCAGATAGTGCAGGCCTTAGCTCTTATTCCTCCAACCCAAGAATGTGAAATCAGTGGCGGCGTTACTCTTGAGAGTATTCGCCACCTAGCTTTACTTGGCCAAAGACATGCAGACTATATTTCTGTTGGTCGTTTAACACATTCTGCCAAAGCAGCAGATTTTAGTATGCGTTTATCTGCCTAAAGTTTACTTGCCTACAATATATTAGGACTACAATATTTCGTATAACCAAGTTAAACTCTCGAATATTTATAATTTATCAATGTGAGTTACCAAATCATATCAATAGAAAGTAAGCATACTATTTTTCTTCTTAATATTTAATAATATTAGTTGTATGTACAATATATGCTAAGTATTCCTTTAAACAATAGTACAACATGTTCAACCAACATGTATTATCTGCACCATGTGAGTCAACCTGCAACACTATGGAGTTCTCCATGCTCAACAAATTGCGTCTCTTAACGCCTGGTCCAACCCCTCTACCTGAAAGCGTTCGCTTGGCCTTGGCTAAAGACATGGTGCACCACCGCAAAGCCGACTTTCATCAGTTCTTTGCCAAAGTTCAAGAAAACTTAAAACTCCTCTTTGGCACCAAAGAAGAGGTTTTACCTTTAAGTTGTTCAGGCACTGGTGCCATGACAGCTGTCGTCTATAGTCTTTTTGCGCCAAATGAAAAAGTATTGGTTGTCGAAGCAGGCAAGTTTGGTCAACGCTGGTCTGAAATTTGTCGTCTCCGCGGCTTAAATGTCGTAGTGCTGGAGATACCTTGGGGCCACGCTGTACAAGCAGAAGACATTGCTAAGGCTTTAGCTAATGATTGCAGTATACGCGGCGTGTTTTTACAGGTTTCTGAAACATCGACTGGCGTGCTCCATCCTGTCAAAGAAGTTGCAGAGATCACACGTAACTTAGATGTATTATTGTGTTTAGATGGCATTTCTGCAGTTGGCATTTCCCCTTGTCCTATGGATGAGTGGGGCATTGATGTTCTCTTAACTGGTTCCCAAAAAGGCTTACTCTTACCTCCAGGCCTGGCTCTTCTTGCCCTCTCACCCCGTGCCTGGGATAAAGCCAACTCCCTTGAACCTGGCTGCTTTTATTTCAATTTACCTGCAGAACGCCGCAAACTGGCCCAGCACGAAACCAATTTTACAAGCCCTGTCAATCTCCTTGCAGGCCTTGAGGCTAGTTTAGACTTGCTGCTCAAGGCTGGCCTTGAGGCAGTCTATCGCAAACAGTGGGCGTTAACTATGTTAGTACGCCAAGGTATCCACGCTCTAGGCCTTGAACCACTTGCTGCAACCAACTATACATGGGGCTTAACAAGTGTAAAGTTGCCAGCAGGAATTGATGGCAAAAAAGTCTTAGCCATAGCTCAAGAGCAATATGCAGTATGCTTAGCAGGTGGTCAGGATCACCTTAAAGGTCGCATTGTTCGTATTGGACATATGGGGTGGGTAGATTGGGCCGATCTTTTAGCTGGCCTCTATGCCTTAAAGCAAAGTTTGCAGCAGGCTGGTGGTTTTTCAGGGTCACGCGACTATCTAGAAAAAGCCATGGCTTCTTATCAAGCAGCTCTTTTGGTCGAGCCTGGCACAGAGTTGCCTCAAGTTATGCTCCGCAGTTAGAGCATCTTACATGTGTAAAACACACATGGGTTATGTATAATTCTGCCTAGAAGTCGTGATACCAACATGAAAGAGAAGAATTAACACAGATATACTTTTTTACATGCTTTGATTTTTTATTCTCTAATCTGTTTCCAATCTTGCAGACAACTAAAAGTTACAATTAGTGCTTGCAAATTAGACTTAAGATTGTTGTTGATCAATTCAAATCACATACATCATTATAATTCTATTTAAATGATATTTTCTCAAGCGTAAGCTGTAAGTATGCATCTCTTTATTTGAGATCAAGCTTACTCCTTACGCTTTTTTACAACTCATACATGTAGGTTAATGCGCATGATGAGTTAGATCTACATTGTAATATATATATGCAGCAAAATATAATAGTGTAAATTTTATCTAAGCGATGCAAGAAGTTTTCTTGCCAAACTTATGCTTTGGAGGGGTGTGTCTTCACTAGCTATGCCTTTTTGGTGCAAGCCACACTGTATGTCATATGAGTGACAATACCACAATGCCTAAAGTGACATTTTCCACATTTATTTTATCTTTAGCTTCCGCTACCCTTGTGCAGTTAGGCGAAATTCCTGAACCAGAGAGCCAAAAAAAGCAGCCCAATAAAATGCTCGCCAAACATAGCATTGATCTTTTAAACATGTTACAAACAAAAACCAAAGGTAATCTTGATGCTCAAGAACAACAGATGTTAGACAATATGTTATTTGAGCTTAAGATGAAATATGTTCAAAATTTTGGCGAAAAAAATTAGGAGAAAAGATGACTCAAATTAAGGTTGGTCTTGTAGGCATTACAGGTTATGCGGGCATGGAACTAGTGAGGCTCTTAGCTAATCATCCCACATTTACCTTAACCATGGCCTGTTCACGGGCAGAGGCAGGTAAACAACTCGCAGATTACTATCCTTTTGTACGCAATTTACCTGCAGGCCAGGTAACAATAAGTCAATTTAACGTAGAAGATGCTGCTGCTAACTGTGATTTAGTCTTTTTGGCTGTGCCTGCGGGTACTGCTATGAAAATGGCACCGCAACTTTTAGCTAAAAATGTCAAAGTTATTGACTTTTCTGCTGACTTTCGCCTCAAAGTGCGCCAAACCTATGAAGATTGGTATGCTATAACGCATGAAGTACCTAATCTTTTAGAAGAGGCTGTCTATGGCCTCCCAGAACTCTACGCTGACAAGATAAAAAAGGCATCTTTAATTGCCAATCCAGGCTGTTATCCCACATCTATCATCTTAGGCCTCTATGCTGCCTTCAAGCACCAGATAATCAGCACCAATGATATTATTATTGACTCCAAGTCTGGCGCTACAGGCGCTGGACGCAAGGCGCAAGTACCAACCTTATTTAGCGAAATTTCCGACAACTTCAGGGCCTATGGTTTAGGCAGGCATAGACACACCCCTGAAATTGAGCAAGAATTAAGTGCACTAGCTAATACCGAATTAACTGTGCAATTTTCGCCACATATTTTACCCATGAATAGGGGAATTCTTTCAACAATTTACACAAAGCTCAGCAAAGATATTTCCCTTGCTGAAATTCATAACCTTTTTCAAGAAACGTGGCGCCATAGTCCTTGGGTACGCGTCTTACCTATAGGCAGCTTGCCAGAAACGCGTTTTGTGCGCGGGACAATGTTCTGTGATTTAGGCCTTGTGCTAGATCACCGCACCAAGCGTTTAATTATTGTATCGGTCATTGATAATCTTTGTCGGGGAGCGGCTGGGCAAGCACTTGCCAATGCCAATCTCTGTTTTGACTTGAGTATAGAGACAGGCTTAAATTCAGCCGCACTAGTTTAGCATATAGTCTTTTTCTGTGCCTGC
>JAFTDU010000047.1 GCA_017454005.1 Desulfovibrionaceae bacterium
AGTGAATTACCGTTATCCTGGGGTCAATAAACCGGCACCTTTAACTACTCCTGATGCCTTGACCTTGCATAAGTGGTTGGCTGAAATGGAGAATGTTGGGTGTGATTTTGCCATACTTGAAGTTTCTTCTCATGCCCTTGAGCAAGAACGCGTCTATGGCTTACCCTTTGCTGGTTGTGCCTTTACCAATTTGACCCAGGATCATTTGGATTTCCATGAAACCATGGCCAATTATTTTGCGGTTAAGCAGCGCTTATTTACTGAAGTTGGCAGACTAGATAAGCAGTGTGTTATCAATGTTGATGATCCCTATGGGGTCAAGTTAGCAGATCTCTGCCCCCAAGCTTTGACCTTTAGTTTGCAGCAGCATCTCCCAGAGCAACAAGCTAAGCTTACGGCAGAGTTATTACGGGCAGATACCCAAGGCTGTCATTTACGCATGCACTATCAAGGTGACACTTGGGAGTTGCAATCCCCTTTAATTGGGGCTTTTAACGCGGCTAATTTGCTCACAGTCCAAGCTTTGGCCATCTCTCTTGGGTGTAGTATACCTAAGCTGCAGGCCCTTGCTAATTTTACTGGTGTCAAAGGGCGTCTTGAACGTGTTAAAGCGCAAGGTAAACATGTGTTTGTGGACTCTGCCCATACACCTGATGCCTTAGAATATGTGCTCTTAGCCCTAAGAAATGCCGGGTTTAAACATATTATTACTGTCTTTGGTTGTGGGGGAAATCGCGACCGTGGCAAACGCCCCAAAATGGGTCGTGTGGTAGCTAAACTGGCCGATGTTGCAGTTTTAACCAGTGATAATCCTAGATTTGAAGAGCCACTCGCGATCATTGAAGATGTAAAACCTGGTTTACAAGGGGCCAAGCAGGTCGTAATCAACCCAGATCGGCGTGCAGCAACTATTGCTGCTCTAGATATGTTACGAAACTCTCAAGATGCTGATGCAGCCTGCGTGCTCATTGCCGGTAAAGGTCATGAAGACTATCAGATTATTCAAGGCAAGCGTCACCATTATAGTGACCAAGAAGTGGTAGAGGAGTATTTTAAGTGCAATTAAGTGTAGCTGAAATCTCTACCATTTTAGGTGTACAGGTTCAGGGTGTAACCACTGACTTAGAGCAAATTTTTGTCCAGCAGGCTGACTATGATAGTAGATGTGTGCAGCCAGGTTCATTATTTGTAGCCATTAAAGGTGAGCAGGTTGATGGCCATGACTATGTGTCTCAAGCCATGCAAGCTGGGGCTAGAGCCATTTTATGTGAACGCTTCTTGCCAGAATTAGCTCTGCCACAATTAATAGTGGATAATAGTGTGCAGGCATTAGGTAAACTTGCGCATGCCTGGCGCATGAGTACCCAAGCCAAGGTTATTGGTGTGACGGGGACTGCCGGCAAAACTACAGTTAAACAAGCCTTATACAGGGTTTTGAGTTTGCACGGATCTACCCTTGTGAGTCCGCGTAATTTGAATACCCAGATTGGTTTACCCTGTAGTATCTTAGCCGGGAGTGGGCAGGAGGCCTATTGGGTTTTAGAGTGTGGCATAAGTCATGCGGGCGATATGGATGCCTTAGGGCAGATTTTGACCCCGGATCTGGCCTTAATTTTAAATGTAGGCCCTGGTCATACCCAAGGTTTGGGTGATTTGGGAGTGGCCCACAATAAAACGCGGCTCTTGACCCATTTGGCCCAAGGTGGCCAAGGGGTGGTGTCGGCAGATTATCAGGATCTTGTGTGGAAGGCAGTAGGCTGTCACTTAGAGCACTTGACGTTTTTTAGTGCCAAGAGTGGGGTCGCAGGCAGTAATGCTTATTTTGCTGAGCATTTGGGATCTGTTGATGCGACCCATGACCGCTATCGTTTGACCTTACCAGATACGTCTATCGATGTAACTGTGCCTTTTAAAGGTGACTATGGGGCAGAAAACTCCATTGCTGTTGCCTGTGTAGCCCATCTTTTAGGTGTACCAAACGATCTTATCAAGAGGGGCTTAGAAGGTTTAGAACTGCCACCGCAGCGTTTTAACAGCACAAAAATTGGCAATTGGCTTGTGATTGATGATAGTTATAACGCCAATCCGTTATCTATGGAACGCATGTTGCGAGCTGCAGCCACACCGACTAATTTTGTGGTGGTGCTTGGAGAAATGCGGGAATTAGGGAAGGAAAGTGCAGCCTTGCATAAAGCTCTTGGCGAGTTATTAGCCAGTCTTAAGCCTTGTGCTGTCTTTTGGAAGGGCGAGATGGCTGACTGTGTAAGCCAAGGATACAAAGGGCCTATTACCACTTTGTCTACGCCAGCAAAGTTTGCCACAGATTTGGATAATGTGTTGGGTACAAAGATGAAAAGCCAAGGGGGCACAGTGCTCTTTAAGGGGTCGCGAGCCAATGCCTTGGAAAGCTTTGTGCCGCAATTTAAGGCGTGGCTCGAAGGGATTTAGTATGTTTTATAACCTCTTAGCGCCACTAGCGACACAATTGCCCGCATTTAATGTCTTCCGCTATATTTCCTTTAGGTCAATGGCGGCCTTAATCACAGCCTTACTGTTGTCAATTATTATTGGCCCGTATTTCATCCGCAAAATGCGCAGTTTACATTGTGGTCAATACATTAATGAAGATGTGAAACTGCACCAAAATAAAGCTGGCACGCCGACCATGGGGGGCATATTAATCATTTTTACCATCTTGGTAAGTATGCTCCTGTGGATGGATTTGACCAATCGCTACATTTGGCAGTGTTTCTTAGTGCTGATAGGCTTTGGTCTCATTGGTTTGTGGGATGATTTAACCAAACTTTTCAGGCAAAAAAATAAAGGTATTTCGCCACGCGCTAAATTTGGCGGGCAATTGCTCATAGCCTTTATTGGCATGTGGCTTTTGATGCATAATCCGACATTTAGTAGCAAACTTTACATTCCCTTCTTTAAAGACATTGCTTTTGATTTGGGATATTTTTACCTACCATTTGGTATGTTTATTATGGTGGCAGCTTCCAATGCTGTGAATTTGACCGATGGTATGGATGGTTTAGCCATAGGACCATCTATAGTTGCGGCGATAGTTTTTTCAATATTTATCTATATTACAGGTAATGTAAAATTTGCAGAATATTTATTTGTGCCAAATATGCCTGGTGTTGGTGAGGTCACAGTATTTTGTTCTGCTTTTATTGGGGCAGGACTTGGCTTTCTGTGGTTTAATGCCTACCCAGCACAAGTGTTTATGGGAGATGTTGGCTCCTTAGCTATTGGGGGCTTACTTGGTTATTTAGCTCTTTTGTGCAAACAAGAATTAATTTTAGCTGTAGCTGGCGGTTTATTTGTCATTGAAACCTTGTCTGTGATTTTACAAGTAAGTTATTTTAAATGGACAGGTGGTAAACGCATCTTTAAAATGGCGCCACTGCATCATCATTTCCAAGAAAAACATATTCCTGAATCTAAAATTATTATTCGCTTTTGGATAGCTTCAATTTTGCTAGGGTTAATGGCGCTTTCAGTATTAAAATTGCGCTAGTTACTTTTTTAAAGCCCATGTAAGATGCTAATTAGCTTCAGATTCTATAATTTCTTGGATAATCTTAAAGATTGTGCAGTGCAGAAGATAATGTGACACGAGTTCTGTAAGCTTGCGGAGAAGGAATTTATGCCGAGCATAATGCGCGGGTTGCGCCCGTCCAAGGGTGAAGTGGCTGTAGTGGTTGGGGCGGGCAAGTCTGGTCTAGCTGCGGTGCAATTATTGTTGCGGTCGGGTTGTCAAGTACGGCTTTTAGAGAGCAATCCACTTGTTTTAAGCGGTGCAGAACAGGAGAATTTGCGCAGCCAAGGCGTAGATTTACGGTTTAAAGACTTTGCGGCAAGTGATTTTACAGGAGCTAGGTTTGTCATTCCAAGTCCAGGCATTGCCAAAGCCAAATTAGAGCCCTGTCTTGATCCTGAGGCCTTGCGCAAGGGCCAAACCGAATTGATTGCCGAGATGGAGCTGGCTTATAGGTATGTGGAGCAAGAACCAATTTTGGCCGTAACAGGCACAAGTGGCAAAACCACTACCGTATCTGTGGCTGCTGCCATGTTGCAACAACAGGGCTATAGTGTCTTTTTGGGGGGCAATATTGGCACGCCCCTTTCGACCTATATATTAGATGAGCGCAAGGTCGATGTCCTTGTGCTTGAAATTTCAAGTTTTCAATTGCAGACCTGCACAACTTTTGCGCCTAGGGTGGCTGTGTTGTTAAACATAGAGCCTAATCATCTCGACTACCATCGGGATATGCAGGAGTATACGCAGGCCAAGATGCGTCTCTTCCGTTGGCAAGAGGCCAATGATTTGGCTGTGTTGGGGGCAGATCTTGAGCCTGTGGTCAAAGAATATGGGATACAAGCACAGAAAGTCTGGGTTAGGGCTAGTGATAGGTTTAAAGAAATGCAGTTGCTTGGGGACCACAATCGTTTTAACTGTGAAGCTGCTTGGGCTGCCTGTCGTTTTTTTGGGGTGAGTTTAGCCAATGCAACCTTAGCTGTGCAACGCTTCCATCCCCTGCCACACCGCTTAGAACGCGTTCGCGAGCACAAGAGTGTGCTCTATGTCAATGATTCCAAGTGTACGACAGTGGCGGCACTAGCTGTGGCGCTCAAAGCCTTTGAACGCCCCATAAGACTTTTGTGTGGGGGCAAGTTTAAAGGTGGGGATTTGCGCTCCCTCATACCTTTAGTTCAAGCCCATGTCAGAGAGATTGCCCTCTTTGGCGCAGCCCGTGCTGAGTTTGAAGCTGCCTTTAAAGACGTTGTGCCCATGGAGTGGTATCCAACCCTTGCACCAGCAGTTGAGTATTTAAGTGAAAAAGCCGAGCCAGGCGATGTGGTTTTACTTGCGCCTGCTACGGCTAGTTTTGACCTTTATAGAAATTATGTTGAAAGAGGTAGTGATTTTCGCAAAATTGTCGAAAATCTAAAGTAAGGCTTACTAGCAAAGGGTGGAGCAATTCCTTCTTTGAAATTGCTTGATTTTTGCATAAAAAAGACGTGACAGATTTTAGACTTTTTAAAGTAAAAATTTAGGTTTTGCTTGCGACCAGCTTTTTTAGTTGGCAATGGAAGACTTCAAAGATCAAGCGAGGGCTTAAAAATAGATGAGTGTTCCAGATGTTCAAGCGCAAGGGCATGGCCAAGGCGCAAAGCATACGCCGAGTGTCGCAGCGACAAAAGAAGAGAAAATAAAATACGGGCCCTATGATTGGTGGCTCTTTACCATTATGACGACAATTTTAGCCATTGGTCTTGTTATGGTGTTGTCGTCTAGTAGTATTATTGCTGATTCTACTTTTCACGATAAATATTATTTTTTTAAACGTCAGCTGTTTTATACTGTAATTGGTGGCATTAGTTTATGGATTGCAGCTTTAATCCCATTAAAGTTTTTATATAGACTACATTATTGGGCGTTACTTTTAACTTTACTCTTATTACTTTTGACCTTGACGCCCTTGGCACCAACTATTAATGGTGCACGTCGCTGGATTACTTTAGGATTTGCTTCAATCCAACCCATGGAATTTGTTAAAATCGCCATTGTGCTCTATTTAGCTTATTTTATGAGCACGAAACACGCGACCATGGGCACCTTTTGGCGCGGCGTATTTCCCCCTTGTTTGGTCACAGGTGTCTATTGCGCCATTTTATTGACACAGCCTGATTTTGGTAGCGCCATTGTCTTAGCAGGCATTTTATTTTTTATGTGCATCGCTGGTGGTGTGCGCATCATTTACATTCTCTGGTCCATTGTTTTAGGCGTTGCCAGCATTGCCTTATTGTCTTTTTCAGCGCCCTATCGCATGGAACGCTTAAAAGCCTTTATGGATCCCTTTCAAGACCCCTCAGGCGCCGGTTATCAATTGATTCAATCTTTTTATGCTTTGGCCTCAGGAGGTTTTTTTGGGGTTGGTGTTGGCGCAAGTCAACAGAAGATGTTTTATTTACCTGAGGCCCACAATGATTTTATCATGTCGGTTTTGGGCGAAGAAATGGGGCTGGCGGGTTTATCGTTGATCATGTTTTTGTTTTTGTGTCTGTTTTGGCGCTGTTATAGAATAATTATTCACCAAACAGAGATGCGGGCTAAATTAACTGCTTTTGGGTTGACCGCAATTATCGCCATTGGGGCCTTGATTAATTTGGCCGTTGTGCTTGGGATGATGCCACCTAAAGGTGTAGCCATGCCCTTATTGAGTTATGGGGGAAGTAATTTGATTGCCACCATGCTCTGTATTGGGTTGATTTTAAATTTTTCGCGGCAGACAGGGTCATGTGCAAAATCGTCCTAACTACAGGTGGCACCGGCGGACATATCTTCCCAGCCTTAGCTGTAGCTTGTGCCCTAAGAGAATTGGAGCCCAAGTGTGAATTGTTGTTTATGGGCGCTAATTATGGGCCAGAAGCCACCTTGGCGGCCCAGGCAGGTGTCCCTTTTATAGGCTTAAATGTACGGGGCTTTTTAGGCAGAGGCTTGGCTGCTTTCAAGGCTTTTGCACTTATGTTGCGGGCACAAGTTAAGGCTCGCCAGATTTTGCAAGAGTTTAGGCCTGCTTGTGTGGTGGGCTTTGGAAGTTATGCGGCGTTTGCTCCCATGTTGGCTGCCCAACTTTTGGGTATTCCAACTATTTTGCACGAACAGAATGCCGTGGCAGGCACAAGTAACCGTATCTTGGGGTTTAGGGCTAAACAAATTTGTTTGACCTTGCGCCATACACTGGGGTTTAAAGCCCAGAAATGTGTCCTAACAGGCAATCCTGTACGCGCAAATCTTGTGCAAGTAGCTCATGAGCGCGTGCACCATGAGCCAAATAACCGCCATTTATTGGTGCTAGGTGGTTCCCAAGGTTGCCATGCTTTAAATGCATTTATGGTGCAGCATCTAAAGAGTTTTAAAGCACAAGATGTGCAGATCTATCACCAGACGGGCAAAGCTGATTTTAAATCAGTGCAAGCAGCCTACGTGCAGGCAGGATATGCCAAAGACAGTGTGCTCGACTTTGTAAGTGATATGCACGAGCTCTATGCCTGGGCGGATTTAGCATTTTGCCGGGCTGGTGCCAGTACAGTAGCTGAATTGGCTGTTTTGGGTTTGCCTGCGGTCTTTGTGCCTTTTCCCTACGCCATTCACAATCATCAATTGCGTAATGGCGAAGAGGTGGCCCAAGCAGGTGGTGGACTTGTGCTCTTGGAATCTGAGTTAGCTAAAGCCACAAGTCTTGAGATGCTCTTAAATCTCTTGCAGGATATTCCGAGATTAAAATCCATGCAGGAGAAGGTAAAAACCCTTGCCAAGCCCCAAGCGGCGCAGGATGTGGCGCGTCTAGCACTAAAGTATGCCCACAAAACATAGCTTTTTTGACCTGCAAGTGTCTATTTTGGCTCATATTTAAGGATGAAGGCGTGCATAAAAAAATACGGCAAATTCATATGATTGGCATTGGCGGTGCAGGCATGAGTGGCATTGCAGAAGTGCTACTTAATTTGGGCTATGAAATTTCTGGCTCAGATCTGCATGACTCAGCCATGGTACAGCATCTGCGTTCCTTAGGAGCCAATATAGCCATAGGGCATGCTGCTGCTAATATTCCCAATGTGCAGGTTGTGGTAAAATCAACAGCCATTCGCGATGATAACCCCGAGATTGTGGAGGCTAGACGTCGTAATTTAGCCATTATCCCGCGGGCTGAAATGTTGGCTGAACTCATGCGTTTGCGTACAGGTATTGCCATTGCTGGTACCCATGGCAAGACTACTACCACATCCCTTACGGCGACAATTTTCGATTTAGCGGGTCTAGATCCAACTGTTGTTATTGGTGGCCGGCTTAATGTATATGGGACAAATGCGCATTTGGGCCATGGTGAATATATTATAGTGGAAGCTGATGAGTCTGATGCCTCATTTTTATGTCTCTTTCCTGTAATCAATGTTGTCACCAATGTTGATTGTGATCACTTAGATCACTATAAAACGCCAGAAGCCATTGATGATGCCTTTGTGCAATATATGAATAAAATACCCTTTTATGGGTTGAATGTTGTCTGTGGTGATGATCCGGGTGTGTTGAGGCTGCTCCCCCGGGTGAAACGCCCTGTTCTGACCTATGGCTTTGCAGCTAGCAATGATTTACGTGCCATATTACTTGAAAAGGGGTTAACGAGCAGGTTTGCTGTTTGGTATAAAGACACTTTACTTGGTGAGTGTCTCTTACCCCAACCAGGTTTGCACAATATATTAAATGCCCTTGCATCGATTGCTGTGGCCCATGCCGCTGAGATTCCCTTTGAGGCTTGTGTGCAAGGCTTAGCCGCCTTTAAAGGTGTGGGGCGCCGCTTTGAGTATAAAGGCATGCGCGATGATGTCATTGTAATTGATGATTACGGTCATCACCCCACAGAAATTGCCGCAACCTTGGCTACAGCACGGCTGGTCTATCCTGATAGACGGTTGATTGTGGCCTTTCAGCCCCACAGATTTTCCCGTACCCAAGCGCATTTTGGTGAATTTTGTAAGGTTTTTGGCCAGGTCGATCTGTTATTGCTTACAGAGATATATGCGGCTTCCGAAACCCCCATTCCAGGTATAACTGGACAGAATCTGGCCATAGGTGTGCAACAGGTTACCTCGACCTCAGTTTATTATTTCCGCAATTTGACCGAAATGAAGGAAGGCCTGAAAGCCGTGTTAAAGCCTGGTGACCTCTTGTTGACTTTGGGGGCTGGCACCATCACTAAATTAGGTCCGATGTGGCTTGAGGATCAAAATTAATTTGTAAGCGCAGTCAAAAGTCGCCAAGTTGCTGGCAGGTGGTGCAACAATGGAAATAATACACGAGCCAGACTTGGGGGCCTTAACAACCCTAGGCTTAGGGGGTAAGGCGCTGGCGTTGGTTCGCCCAAGTACTTGTGAGGATTTAGCGAATCTGCAAGATGTTTGCACAAGTTTTGGGGGCACACCCTATGTTTTGGGTCGCGGCAGCAATATCTTAGCGCGTGATGGCCACCTGCCCTATGTGTTGGTGCAGGCAGATTTCAAGGCTAAACCCATGATCCTTAAGGAGACCCAAGATCAAGCTTGGGTCAAAGTGGGGGCAGGTGTCTCCCTGCCAAAGTTTGTGAAATATTGTGCAAGTGAAGGCTTGGCTGGGCTTGAGGGCTTAGTCGGGATACCTGGCAGTGTCGGCGGAGCTGTTGCCATGAATGCTGGTTCATTTGGATCGGAAACCTGTGCCGCAGTAACAGAACTTGAAATCTGGCAAGAGTCGCAGCTTAAGACTCTTACACCTAAGGATTTCAGTTATGCTTACCGTGCTTTTATCTTAAGAGCAGCCCCTGAAAATTTTCTCATCTTGAATGTGACATTTGGTTTGCGCAAGGCAGAGCGGCATTGCATTTTTCGCACAATGGATTTAAACTTTCTTAATAAAAAATCTAGGCAACCCATAACAGCCAGGAGTGCTGGCTGTGTGTTTAAAAATCCACCCGCAGGCCCTAGTGCCGGGTATTTATTGGAAGCAGCGGGCTTTAAAGGCAAAAGTCTTGGTGGTGTCGCTTTCTCTAATTTGCATGCCAACTTTTTGCTGAATGTTGATCATGGCACAAGTAGCGAGGCGCTAACTTTAATTGAGGCAGCTAAAGAGAAAGTTTTGCAGTTGTTTCAAGTGCAGTTAGAGCCCGAAGTTAGGATTATATAGTGCCTGCTGCTGTAAAAAAAAAAGGGCGTACGGGAAATTTCTATTTAGACCGCCGTCCCTCTGTGACGCCCCGAACTGCACAAGAAACTGTGCGACATAATCATTCAGGAGTTTTCAGTAAGCTAAAAAAACTCTTTGTTTGGCTTGTGTCTATTGCCTTAGGGCTTATGGCGGCCTTTGGAATTGGTAAATTATTTGTCGCGGCCTATGATGCGGCGACAACAAGCACGTGGTTCACTACTAAAGAGATTGAAATTTTGGGCAATGTGCGTTTGCCGCGTGAACTCGTCTTACAATACGCAGGAATTCAAGAAGGTCAGAATAGTTTAGCCGTCAATATTTCTAGTGTGGAGCAAAAGCTACGCCACACGCCTTGGGTGGAATCGGTTGCGGTGCAACGTGTCTTGCCAGATAAATTTATAATCCAAATTCATGAACGCATGCCTTCTTTTTGGGTCCACCGTGATGGTGTACTCTATTATGCCAATGAAGAAGGCGAAATTATCGCGCCAGTTGAAAGTAAGAATTTTTTATCCTTACCTACAGTGACGATAGAACCTGGGGCGGAAAGTTTACGTACATATTTGGCAAAATTTAATCAATCGTTACGTTCAGGTGAATTACCTTTTGAATTATCCACGATTTCTCAAGTGACGTTGAGTTTAAGTAAAGGATTAGAAATCTTTCTTGAAGATCGAGAAATTTGGCTTTCTTTTGAACCCACGGCATGGGAAACCAATGTTATTAGGCTCAAAATGGTTTTTAATGATTTGATAAAGCGGCGTGAAATGAAGAATGTACGCGAAATACGTGTGGTAGATGGAAATGTTTGGGTTGTTTTAAACATTTCTGCACGTGCCTTATCAAATGCAAATTAAGCCCTTAAGACACCACTGTTAGGGAGATTACAATGGGTAGAACTGGTTTAATTGCTGGCCTTGATATTGGTACGACCAAGATTTGCGCCGTAGTTGGTGAAGTTGATAATGACGGTGTCGTGGAAGTAAAGGGTATAGGTCAAAGTGCTTCAACCGGTCTTAGAAAAGGGATGGTTGTTAATATTGAACAAACATCTCAAGCAATTCGTGCGGCCATTCAAGAAGCTGAATTAATGACTGCGTGTGAAATACATTCTGTATATGTAGGCATCGCCGGCAATCATATTAACAGTTTGAATAGCCATGGTCTGATTGCCATTAAAGGCAATGAGATCGATAGCACAGATATTGAGCGCGTTCTTGAAGCAGCCAAAGCCGTTGCCATTCCTGCTGACCGTGAAGTGTTACATATTTTGCCCCAAGAATATAAGGTAGATGAACAGAGTGGTATCATTAATCCTTTGGGTATGGCTGGCGTGCGTTTAGAGGTCGCTGTACATATTGTGACTGGCGCCACTTCCTCAGCCCAAAATATCTACCGGGCTTGTCAACGCAGCAATCTTGAAGTGGATGGTATGTCGCTGGAATGTTTGGCGTCGGCTAAAGCTGTGTTGACCGATCCTGAACGTGAACTGGGTGTAGCCCTAGTTGATTTAGGTGGTGGCACAACTGATATCGCTGTGTATGTTAATAATGCCATTATGCACACTGCAGTGCTGGCTTTAGGTGGACAGAATGTAACCAATGATATTGCTTTTGGTTTACGGACGCCTGTGGCCTCAGCAGAGGATATCAAGATCCATTATGGGTGTGCCATGGCAGATCTTGTGCGGGGCGATGAACAGATTGAAGTGTCAAGTGTCGGTGGTTCAAGTCCAAGACGTGTCGACCGCCAACTTTTGGCAGAGATTTGTGAACCACGGATGGCTGAGATTTTAGAGCAGGTTGATGATATCTTACAAAAGTCAGGTTACAAAGATAAATTAGGTGCAGGTGTGGTCTTAACAGGTGGAACTGCATTACTTGATGGATGCACAGAGTTGGCTGAAGAAATTTTTGGCATGCCTGTACGTGTAGGCTATCCACATAAGGTGGGTGGTTTAAAGGACCTTGTCAATAATCCCAAATTTGCCACAGTCGTCGGTTTGCTGTACGAGGCTGATGCTAGGTTGGCACATGAGGGAGCTCTAAGTTCCAAACCCGTTATTGATGATACAGAACCACGCGGATTTGGCAAAATTTTTAAAACC
This sequence comes from Desulfovibrionaceae bacterium, assembly GCA_017454005.1. Classification (GTDB taxonomy): domain Bacteria; phylum Desulfobacterota; class Desulfovibrionia; order Desulfovibrionales; family Desulfovibrionaceae; genus Desulfovibrio. The sequence continues at coordinate 11,862 of JAFTDU010000047.1, forward strand.
ATGCGCAGTTGGTTTTCAGATATCAAGTAGCTTGCGCCTTTTTTGTTTAATGTAAAGAACACAATTGTGGCGCAATTGGTTATGATTGTAGCATGGATATTGACACTAAAGAGATTCTAGACTAAAAAGAAGAGCCTTTTTTAAAAATTTGAAGATTTAGTGAATATTATAGATGCATTGGTACTCCATAATAATGCAAAAGGCACGCGTGATAGCTCTGTGCTTCCTGCGATTGTATGCGCAAAAGTCAAAAAACATAGATTACACAGGAGGATTTTCAGCGGAAGTTGCAATCCAGGCAGCTAATCGTTGCGATTATGTCTGCAAATATAGAAAGATGATGCTGCATTTAAAAACAGCGCAATGGACAAGCACTTAGTCAAGGCATGGGTCTTACCCTCCTCTATAATTGCTGTATGTAGGTAGATAACATGCCTACAGGCCTAGCGTTGTCAATACAATTTTTAATAAAAGCGAAAGAATCAGACATTCTATCTTTTTGGATAATGCTTTGCAAAAAATTGCGAGCATATCTTTTCACGCTCCTAAATGTCTGATTTTTTAAAGATATATGTTTGTTAGAGCGGGCTAACAGTAATTTTTTAACGAAGAGGAGAGTGTATGTCAGATTCGATCATGGACGCTGCAGAAATTGTGCAGAACGAAGCTGAAAACTATGACTACTGCCTAGGCGCCAGAATTAAAGTTATCGGCGTGGGGGGTGGTGGCGGCAATGCAGTCCAACATATGATTAATTCGGGTCTGCCGGGTGTCCAGTTCATAAGCGCTAATACGGATCGCCAAGCCTTGGATAGAAATTCTGCCGAACTCAAGATTCAATTAGGGGAGAATTTAACCAAGGGACGTGGGGCTGGTGCTAATCCCAAGGTCGGTCGCGAGGCTGCCATGGAAAGCATCAATGCCATCCGTGATGCTATTGGAGACTCTGAAATGTTGTTTGTGACTGCCGGCATGGGGGGCGGCACAGGCACAGGTGGAGCTTCGGTAGTAGCGCAAGTCGCCAGAGAAATGAATGTCTTGACGGTGGCGGTCGTGACAAAACCGTTCTCCTTTGAAGGTTCACGGCGCTGCCAAGTCGCTGAAGACGGCTTAACTGAACTGAAACAGTATGTTGATTGTTTGATCACTATTCCTAATGATCGCTTGATTGGCTTGGCTCCCAAGAAAGCGGCGTTTGAGGATATGTTACAGCGTTCCAATGAAGTCTTATATCACGCAGTCAAAGGTATCACCGATGTCGTTAAAGGTGATGGCTTGATTAATTTAGACTTTGCTGACGTACGGACAACGATGTCCGAAGCAGGTCTCGCCTTGATGGGTTCAGGTGTCGGATCCGGCGAGAACCGGGCCCGCGAGGCCGCTCAACGGGCTATCTCCAGTCCCTTACTTGAAGATGTTTCTTTGGATAGCGCTAAAGCCATTCTTTACAATATTACAGCTTCACATGATATTGCCATTTCTGAAGTTGATGAAATTGGTAAGATGATTCACGATGCTGCACCTGGAGATTGCAATATTATCTTTGGCGTAGTTTTTGATGATAATATTGGTGAAAATATTTCTGTAACTATTATTGCTACAGGTATTGAAGCCCAAGAAAACGTTTTACCCATAGATAATCAAGTTAAAACTATTCAATTCCAAGACCGTGATCAACGTGGGCGTCGTATAGAACAACCTAGTATGCCTTCAGATGCAGATCAATCGTATGCGCGTGAGCCTTATCGCCGTAAAAGTTATGAAAGTAGAACACAGCAACGTAACCCAAATATGTCTGATGAATTAAATTACGGTGCGCAGAATTCGTTCACAAGACGTAATAGACAACAAAATCAAGATAATGGAACAGTCTTTGTGTTTAGCGATGAAAATTCGGATGTCCCTGCCTTTATTCGGCGGCAAGCCGATTAGCTAGTACACGAAAGTGTTTTACAATCTCCTCATTATTTCAGGGTTCGCCTCTTCGGCCCTGAAATGCCCGCCGGGGGCCCCAGTGGGGGGCCCCCAGTGCCCCAAATTTTTCAAATGCCCTTGAAAGTCCTAAGACTTTCGGGGCGTTTTTTGCATTAAGAGTTATTCAAAATGCGCAAATTGAGTTGAGCTTGGGCAACAATAAATTTGCACAATTTATCACAGTATACAATTGATATTTTTTGCAATGATATGTGGTATTTTAAGTTATCTATTTAGATTTTATGCAATACTTTTGTCACTCATGGCAAATGAGATAACTAGTATTGCCATGCGTCATGCCAAAGCTGATAAAAGCACAAAATATTTCTTACATATAGATGGTAAATGTAGAGAAAATTTTTGCTCTGACATAATGACGTTTAAGCATGTTAACTAAATCTAATAACTTATTTAGCATGCGTTATACCAACGCCAATTGAAAAATGATCACGCACTTTTTAGTAGATTTTTAATTTTTTTGTTCAATTTTTAAAATTAATAATGTATCCTAAATGTTTTAATACTTTATATAATGATAAAATTTTATGTAACGCATAGAATATTCTTGATTTTAGAAAATGCAAGATGATTTCTAAATTAACATTAATTTTAGATTATGATTGATTTTGAATAATCATAGTCTAAACAAAGAACATTTTACAACTTCAATATTATCAAGTTAAATGTAAGTAGTTTGATAATATAGACACTGACAAAGTTCAATTTAATGAAAAAAATCGCATAACTGAATTCTTTGCCATAAAAGATTATACTCACATTTAAAACACTTAAGATGACACATATTTAATAATTATCTTCTAAATTGATGATGTTATAAATACAAGAAGTTTATAGAATTATGTGTATATCTTATTAGGTTGGTCAAGTATTTCTGCTAAATAGTAAATCAATTATAAAAAATTAGCGTAATAAGATTTGCAATTCACAAGAAAATATTTGTTTTGTGATACTCATACATAGAAAAATTGTCACAAAAAATAGAAGCTAACTGCTACATATTTAAGATAGCTTAAATAGTCAATCATATAAAACATTTAACGATGCTTCTTTTAGGCAAAGTATGCGCATAAACAATTGTCATATTACGTCTATAATAAGGCATGCATCGAATTTCATATAAGCTACTTAATACTATCTTATTAAGATAATAGTGCTAATAAGATTAAAAAATAAGTAGTATATCTGATGAAATGATGCTTCAAGTTTGCAAATGCTTTTTTAAAAATAATTTTGGTGGTATTTTGGTTAAGAGCATGAATATTAGGAATATGCTTTTTACTTTATCATCGTCAAATTGTAAAAAGAAGCAGATCTATTTTTCATCTAAAAACAATAAGGGATAAACTTGATCTTAAAGGAAAGATAGTCGCTCCCCAAAAATAGCTGTTGTGTGGTTTCCGCGCTAGGAGAATGTATGAAAAAATGGCTACTCTTCTTGGCTTGTTTGCTCTTGATTCCCTCTGTGGTAAGCGCTTTTACGCCTGAAAAACAGGTCACGGTCATCGTGGCCTATAAATCTGGTTCAGGTACCGATACTGGGGCGCGTCTCTTAACCAGATTTGCCCAGAAATATGTGGGCCAGCCCCTTATCATCGAAAATTTACCTGGTGGCTATGGTAAAATTGGCTGGTCTGAGCTCGCCCGTTCTAAACCAGACGGTTACACATTAGGTTTTATTAATTTACCTACCTTTACCACATTCACTACGCAGACCAATACTAGCTTTACAGTTGATAGCATTGTGCCTATTGCCAATCACTTATCAGAAACCTGTGTCATAGTAGTCAAAGCCGATAGTCCCTGGCGCACTCTCGACGATTTAGTGAAGGCCTGTAAACAAAAATCTAACTACCGTTGTGCGACCAATGGCAATAAGGCTAGCAACCATACTGCGGCCCAATTGCTAGCAACTACAGCTAAATTTAAATATAGAGCCGTGCATTTTGGCGGGACAGCTGATCAGTTGTTAGCCTTGCGCCAGGGAGAAGTGCAGTTCTCCTGTGCCAAAGTGGCCGATATTGCGACTTTGGTTAGCGGCCCTAAACCTGAATTGCGGGTGTTAGGTGTTTTTGCAGGTGAGCGTTTGTCTGATTTTCCCAATGTGCCAACCTTAAAAGAGTTAGGTTTCTATCCTTATTGGTATGGCAGTGCGCGAGCCTTGGTCGCCCCCAAGGGTACACCCAAAGAAATTATTGCTTTTTATGAAGAGGCCTTTAGAAAGACAATGGAAGATCCAGAGTGCATAGCTGTGCACAAAAAAGCTGGTTTAACGATTGATTTCAAGAATAGTGCTGACTTAAATAAATTGATCCAAGAACAACTTATTTTTTGCCGTGATGTGATTGCTAAACTGTTTTAGTAAATGATGTTGCGAGCTTTTTTGTGAGTGCGGAGATTACTTCGCACTCTTTCTGTTTTGTTTGATTTTTTGCATGGCTTAATGAGATACATTGCCCATGTAAATTAATTATTACTTGGCGCAAAAATATTTGAACGGCGTTTTCATGAGCACAGTGTATCTATATGCTTTTTAGAGTCAGTTATTCAAAAATTGCGTCGAAAATTGATATCTGTAATTTTTGAATGAGAAAGATAAGTCGTTAAGATAATGTTTTAAAATATAGTTTATTTCATATAAAAAATAATATAAAATTTAGCAAGTACATTCTGCAACTTGTTGAGTCTACAACATGTAAATCTATTCATAATAATCAAGTACTATTTTTAGTCTACATCTGATTTTACCACAATGGATTTTTTCAAGTTTCTTTACAACTAGAAATTCTTTGGCGGCCTTAAAGTTGCCCTAAAATATCATCCAATAATTGTTTATGGCATTCAGATACATGCTTAAGGTCACAAGCTCTTGGGGCACTTTGATGGAGCCAAGGCATTTTTTAAGAATACAAAGCGTTAAATGTAAAGCAGAGGTTTTAGCAGCAGCAAAGTCTTGCCAAAGCCGTAAAAAATACTGTAAAGGAACTTCGTAATTATACGTTACAAGTTTATGAGCCAAAACTTTTGCGTTTATCATTCAAGGAGAGCTTTAAGTATTTGCTTCTAATTTTTGTGATTTAAATCAAATAAATTCACTCTACCTTACAATTTTGTGGCTAAGTAAATCAAAAGTAGTAGAAGAATATGTTGCATCTATTTTTACATAAAATGCCAAATTAAGCGTAAATTTTCTGCAAAAAAGTTTTTTGATTCGACTTATTTTGATATTAATTATTCATTATTTTTTTTCATTAAGAAGCTACGCCTTATGTTGCAAAATTTTTTGAATTGGTAAACAGATGTTTAACCGATTGACTAAACATTGATATTATTTTAAGAGTGTAATTTTTTGTAAATTTTTCGCATTTTTTAAGTGCATTTGAAGAAAAAGGCACAGTATAAAGTCTTACGTAAAAATTTATGTGTTAAAATGTTTTGAAGAACAAAATCAAGATGTCATGGGGATGCTAAAATTAAGCAATCTTTTTAAATATTTGGGCTTGCAAGCGTTAAGAACATGCTATTTTTAGATTGCTTATCTTGAGCTAGGCCCTTGACTATCAGGTATGAGATGTGCGGCAAAACTTAAGGATCTGCTATGTGCTTGATTTGAAATGCTGTGAATTTTCTCAAGGCTCTCTTCTAGTCGTTGGCATATAAGGAACATCTTAGAAAAATATATTTAGTATTTTAGATAAGCATACAATTTTAAAGTTCTATCAAAATTACATATTGAATTTTTAGATATTGCTCATTGTTGTTCTTTATGTAGATAAAACATAATTTGAATATGTTCTTGAATAGAAAATATTTACTTAAAGAAGTTTTGCAATAAGAGATTAAAATATTAATCAAAAAAATGATGTTTTAAGGATAATTCAATGATACATAATATAACAATGATTATTACAAGTTTAATTTTTGTTTTAAATATAACGACTACTCTCTACGCTGCTCCATACGGACCCACCTTAAACGAATTAGTTCACAGACATCCAGCACTTGAAAGTTTTCATCAATTAACAGATGATTTATCCTTGGAAAATATTAATATACGCCTTGGTATGTCAAAAGCAGCAGTCGAACAATGGGCAGCCCTGAGTCGAGTTTGGAAAATAGTTTCTTATAAGGATTCAAAATTTGTTTTCAAACAAAAAAATAATGACGACTTAATTTTTAATTTGCAATTTGAAGTGTGGTTGGCAAAAGGTGAAGTTGTTGTCATTAAAACCTATTATTTAAATAATTTTGAAGGTGAAGAATTTCTTGAAGATGCATCTTATGGACTCAAAGGTCTGAAAGAAGTTCGAGTAAACGAATGTTGGGTAAATCGTAATTATATTGATCCTAATTCTTTAAAAAGAGGATATGATTTTGTGATTAATACTCAAATAAATAAATCAATTATTGAAAATGAAGGATGCATGGGGTCAGATAGAGCTAATGTAACAATAGGAAAACCAGGATTACTTTATCCAAAGTATCTGAACAAATAAGAAATGAAATTAATTTACTGCAATAAAATGTGTATATTCCTATAGGCTTTTAAGATGCATTATGACTAATTCTTTGTAAAATATATTGTAGTATATATTCTTGCATAAACGGACTTAGTATCTATAGCGCATGCTTTTTTTGCAACATACTGACTTTGCTAGGTGGGTACTCCCTTGACATCAAGGGAGTCTTTCTTTGTATGTGTTTCTATGAGACACTGTAAATAAGTGTGACTTTTAGTCGATGAGTATCGTATACTACATAAGATTTTTTATGTTACCAAAAGCTTAGCATAAAAGAGACTGTTAAGTCTTTTTGATCTTTTCGTGTGTCTACACAAAGGACATTGATGTTAGATGCAACACAGAAGTTCTTGCCTTTTGTTTATTGTTACGATTTTTAAGAAGTCGTTGGCATAAAAGGTGCAAGAATTTGTTGCGAATCTAGATGCAGGTGAGTTTTGTGGCTCGATTTTTTTTTTCGCGTAGCATTGATATGTTACATGGTACGCTATGGGATAAATTGATTCTCTTTGCTTTGCCTTTAGCCCTAACCAACGTCTTGCAACAGCTGTTTAATACTTGTGATGTGGCTGTCTTAGGCCATTATGCTGGTCGTGATGCCATGGCTAGTGTGGGCAGCATGACACCTGTGATCAGTTTGTTTGTGGCCTTATTTTTGGGACTATCCCTAGGTGCTAATGTTGTTCTGGCCCAATATATTGGCAGCAACAATGCTTTTGCGGTCAGGCGTGCAGCAGGCACTAGTGTTTGGTTAGGTCTTTTTTTAGGTATACTTTCGCCTTTGTGCTGTTATCCTTTTTTAGATTCAATTCTCGAGTTGTTGAAAGTGCCGGCTGACATTAGTGCCGGAGCCAAAGTGTACCTTGAATATTATTGTTATGGCCTGCCTGCTGTCGCATTATATAATTTTTTCGCCGCCATGCTGCGGAGTGTTGGCGACACCACAAGTCCCCTGGTCAGTTTGACCTGTGCCAGTCTCCTAAATTTAATTTTAAATCTCGTGTTTACCATTGTATATGGCCTAGGGGTAGCAGGTGTTGCTTTGGCCACAACCTTAGCCAACTGGCTCAGTGCTGTGATTTTGTTGGTTGTGGTTTTAAGAAGAACTGTCTTTGGGTTACATATTCATCATTGTCCTTTGAGTAGGAAGATTTTGCTGTTAATGCTGCGCATAGGTTTACCAGCAGCTGTGCAAGGCATGATCTTCTGTTTCTCCAATGTGATTGTGCAATCTGCCATTAATAGTTTAGGCGCCAATGTCATCGCCGCCAGTGCAGCGGCCTTTACCATTGAAATTAATATGTATTGTTTAATGAGCGCCTTTGCACAAGCCACAACCACTTTTGTGAGCCAAAATTTCGGTGCCCGCAATATTTTGCGCTGTATCAAAATAACACGGGTGACTTTAGCCATTACCATGCCTTTAAATATTGGCATGGCGGCATTGATCATTCTCATTGCGCCCTATATCTTGGTGATTTTTACCCATGATCCTGCCGTGGAAGAATTGGCAATATTGCGGCTCTGGTACATTATTTTGCCCAATGCTGTAACGATTTTTATTGATGTCCTTTCAGGGGCCTTACGTGGCTATGGTTGCTCTATGCCGCCAGCAATTGCCACGTTAGTTGCAATTTGTGGCATAAGAATACTTTGGGTGTTTACTATTTTTAAAGCAACGCCCGAGTTTTGGGTAATTTTGTTATCCTATCCTCTAAGTTGGCTAGCAACAGCAGTGTTAATTGCTTTTGTATATTACAGATTTAAACGCGATACTTTACACGCCTATACAAAAGCTTGGAGTAAATAAATAGGATTTTGGACTCTCACGGCCAAGGGAATTCCGTAAAAGCGGAAACAGTCGCGCTACGGTAAAAGAGCGAGCTAGTTAGCACTTCTTGACAACAAGAAGATGGGATCTGCTTAGAACTCTGTAAGTCCGAATACTTAGTTGTGAGTTAACTGTACAACTTCAACGCATGATTGGAGCTTGTCTTGTTTAACCGTTTATGTATTTTCGTCACATTGTGCTTGGTTTTGTTGGCTTGCAATGAGAGCCTTGCCAAAACAAATGCCCAGGTCAAGGTTCGCGAAGGCATTGTGCTGGCAGCCTTTGGTACAAGTATACCAGAGGCCAAAGCATCATTTATAGCCATAGAAAAGGCTTTTCAAGCGCATTTTAAAGATACACCCATTGTTTGGACCTATACTTCCCAGATCATCCGCAAAAAATTAGCGGCGCAAGGGGAGCATATTTTAGGAATTGAAGAGGCGTTAGCTCAGCTTGCTAAAGCCCATGTCAAGGTTGTGCGCATCCAACCTTTACATGTTTTGGCAGGAGAAGAATATACTGAATTGGAACGCGCTGTGCTTTTGGCTGTGCAAAAGCAGCGGGCCAACTTTGACGCAGTCTATATTGGGCGGCCCCTGTTGGAATCTGTCGACGATGCTACAATTGTTGCCAAAGCTCTTTTGCACCATACGGCAGCAAAACGCGAAGCGGAGACAGCCCTGGTTTTGATGGGCCATGGCCAAGCGCAGGGTCGGGCTGGTCTAGCTTTTGAAGGTGTCAGGAGCGTTTTTGCAGCTCAAGACGCCAATATTTATATGGCGACAGTTGAAGGTAAACGCGATTTTACCGATTTATTGGCTGAGCTTAAGGCCCACGGTGTGCGCAAGGTGTTGTTGCAACCCTTGATGGTTGTGGCAGGCGATCATGCCCGCAATGATTTGGCTGGCCCTGACGCTGATTCTTGGGCTTCCCAACTTAAGGCTTGCAACATTACTGTTAGTGTCAATTTAGAGGGTTTAGGTGTTATTCCTGAAGTAGCTGGCTTATATATTCAGCATGCAGCTGAAAGCTCAGATGATCTCATGCAAGAACCGAAGAAAAAGTGATCTTTAATAATTATTTTTTTTTTTTTTGAAAGTGCCTAGCGCAAAGCTTTTGTGCTTAATGTTTCTTGCGCTATTATCATTTTTCAGTTTAGCATAAACCTTGAGAGAAGATACCCTCAAGGTTTATGCAAGTTGAGACACAAGAAGTATGCTGTAATGTGTTGTATAAAGCTTTAGCAAAAAAAGTTGACACTTAAGTTAGTCTTAAAGTAAATCACATAGTGCGCGAGTCTTTAGCAACGAGCCATAACCTAAATTAATCTATTTAAGATGTATTTTTATCTAGGTATATCGCTATTTTGCATCATATTACATATGAAAGACGCAGTAAATAATTCACATAATTGAGCCAATTTTTTTAATTATATTTTGACAAAGTACAGATTGTATTGATAGTTTTATTTCGAAATTCAAGAAGTAATTTTTTGCATTATATTTTATAATTGCAGAAACAATTTTTCGTCTATCTCGATTGATGCATAACAGTTTGGCTTTGATGAATGTACATATGCTACACAAATTATGCATGCAAGAATGCCATATAAATAATTTTGTGACTTGAAGTTAAAGTGATTGACTTATTAGTCACTATGATTTCATTTAAAAATATTATACAACATCTATTCTCTAAGTTTATGCTACAATATATACAATTAAACTTGTAATGAATTTGAGAATTGTGTTATATGATACATGTGTGTAAAACTAATATATAACGTAAATCAAATTATCATATTATAAATTCATATTTTTCCGAGTATTTAAAAATATCTTTACATATAAGTATTGCTATAAGTAGGTGTATAAAAACAAAATGTGACACTAGAACAATAAAAGTTGCGTAAATTTTTTATTTAGCAATCTCAATTTTTAAATATATATAATGCTAATAGTATGTTCATCTGCTGGAGATCTATTTGCAATTTTACAGTTGGTCTGTTGAAGCGATTAAATTAAGCATGACATTGATAATGGTAGATCTAGCTTTAATGTTTCACGTATAAAAGTTTACCAATTGCTTTCATTTTCAGTTATATGTCAGACATTTTTTTACAGCACATAATTTTTTTATTTTAGTGTGCACCTCAAGTCGTCGGTTAGGAGTGATCATGGAATTACCTGTAGCTATCTTGCTCGTCTATTGTGTTAGTCTAGTCCTAAGTGTTGCCGCCGCGCTTGTGGCGGTCAAATATTTGGGGATGATATTTGCCATAGGCATTGCTGTAGTCATTTGTGCCATTGGCTGCTTTGTTATTCTGAAGATGCTGGCACCTTTAGATAAGATTAAAGCTTATGTTGATTCTTTAGTAGCGAAGAAAGTAGATAAAAGATTCGTGCCAAGTGAATGTGGTATGCTTGCGAGTCTAGCATCACATTTAGAGCATTTATGCAAGATGGAAGAAGAAAAAATTGTTTGGTATGAGAGTATTTTAAACTCAATACCACATGCCATTGCTGTTACTGATCTGAATATGCAGTGGACTTTTTGTAATAAAGCTTCACTGCGTTCTATGAATAAAAAATCTAATGATGAAATCATAGGTATACATTGTTCAGCAAAGAAAGGTAATATTTGTGATACACCAAATTGTGGTATTGAACAATTAAAACGTGGCAATAAGGTTGTTTTAAATAAATTACCTAATGGTACAATCACACAATTAACTCTTGATTATATTTATAATAAAGATGGAAAAGCTATTGGCCATGTAGAAATTGGTCAAGACGTGACTGAACGCGAAAGATTAAAGACTGAAGAAGAAAACAATAGACAGCATCGTGCAGAAGTTGAACAGAAGTTGGATGCCGTTATTCGCGAACTTGCTGATTATTCAAAGGAACTTTATCGTATTATTGACTCTTCTACAAAGGGTGCTCAAGATCAGGCTGATCGTTTATCGGAAACAGCTACAGCTATGAATGAAATGACTGCTACGGTTAGTGAAGTAGCAACTAATGCTAGTGATGCTTCCCAACTTTCCTTGACTACCCGAGAAAAAGCCTTAGGTGGCGCTAAGATTGTTTCTGATTCTGTAGAAAGCATCAAGCAAGTGGGTGAACAATCTACAAAGCTGAAAGCTGTAATGTCAGAGCTCTTAGAACATTCGCATTCAATTGATGCTATCATGCATGTGATTAGTGATATTGCTGATCAGACCAACCTGTTAGCGTTGAATGCTGCTATTGAGGCTGCCAGGGCTGGTGAAGCCGGACGTGGCTTTGCTGTTGTAGCGGATGAAGTGCGTAAATTAGCTGAAAAGACTATGTCGAGTACAGCTGATGTTGGTAAGGCTATCTCTGGCATTCAATCAAGTGCTGATATGAGTGCAGAACAGGTGGATGCTACAGTACAGTTGACTGATAAGGCTATGGACTATGCTAATCAGTCAGGTACTGCCTTAAATGAAATCGTGCAGATGGTTGATACTACGGCTGACCAAGTTCGGGCTATTGCTACAGCTAGCGAGGAACAATCAGCGGCCAGTGAAGAAATCAATCGTACTATTGTTTCAGTTACCTCGGAAGCTGCAAATAATAAAGAATCTATGAATTTAGCTCGCGAAACTGTTGTGAAATTAGATGAGCAAGCGCGTGTGTTGCGTGAAATAGTCAGTAATTTGCGCTAGGCTTTTGCTCTTGCTGCAATGCAAAGAAGTCTTCCAACGTCCAAAACTAAGACGCGGGAAGACTTCTTTGTGTTTTGTTGGCATGAACTGCGTGTATATTGAAAGATGGACAATTTTAGCTATAATGTGTTAGAGCAAAATATTTTAAAGCTAATATGCCAAAGTGAGCGTGCAGTGCACGGAGAACTCAAAGGGTAGACTATGCAACAAGTCAATGTGGGAATTTTAGGTGCCACAGGTGCCGTGGGTCAGGAAATGCTTAAAATTTTGGCTGAGCGCAATTTTCCCGTAGCGGAATTACGCTTGCTAGCGTCAGCCAGAAGCGCCGGGACAGTTGTGCCCTTTAAAGGCCAAGAGATTAAGATCGTCGAAGCCAAGCCTGAGGCTTTTGCTGGGCTTAATATTGTCTTGGGCGCTGCTGAAAATAATATTGCCGAACAGTTTGCCGAGGCTATTGTGCAAGCTGGGGCCACCTTTGTGGATAACTCAAGTGCGTTTAGACTTGACCCCAAAGTACCGTTGGTTGTGCCTGAGATTAATCCCCAAGATGTGCAGAAGCATCAAGGCATTATTTCCAATCCCAATTGCACAACCATTGTTACGACGGTGGCGATTAATGTCTTGGCCAAAGAAAGTCCCATCGAGAACATGGTTGTGTCATCTTATCAGGCCACAAGTGGTGCTGGCGCAGCTGGGCCCAAAGAATTAATGGCAGAAGTGGCTGCGTTGGAGCGTGGGGAAACCTATGAACCGAAAGTCTTCCAATATCAAATAGCCTATAACGTGATTCCCCAAATTGGTGGGGAGCAATATATGGGTTACACAAGTGAAGAGATGAAATTGCAAAATGAAGGGCGCAAGATTTTGCATTTGCCTGATTTAACGGTTTCCTGCACATGTGTACGCGTACCTGTGGTGCGTTCCCATAGTGTTTCGGTGCTCTTAAGAACCAAAGAAAAGATTACGGTCGAACGGGCCCGGGAACTCTTAAAGACTGCTCCAGGATGTAAGCTTGTTGATGATTTAAAAAATCGTCAATATCCTATGCCTTTAGATACTTCAGACCAAGATCTAATTTATGTGGGGCGTATTCGTGAAGATTTGACCTGTGACCGTGGTTTGAATTTATGGTGCTGCGGAGATCAAGTGCGTAAAGGTGCAGCAACCAATGCTGTGCAAATTGCTGAATTGTTGCTGAAGTAGTGATCTAAAAGATAACGTATGTAGTTTTGCTGTAAGTTATCAGAAAGCTAACTCATAGATCTTTTTCAGTGTGCCTAGTTAGCGCACACAGTGCAAGATGCGGTCGCAATTCCAGGGACTCTGGATTGCGAGCCTATCTTGCATGGGGAGAAAATATAACAGCTTTTACGCCAAACAACACAGCAGACATTATCTATAGATGCGAATTTACAAAAATATATAACAGTAATAATATAGAATCTTAGAAATATATATACTAAATTGCTACTATTATTGAAAAATAGATCTAAACTTATTTATGTAAAGAACTTTATTAAGAATTTAATTTACATAGTTATTAAATTAAATTTTATTATTATATCGTATACAATTTTATCACATAACTGTAATCTGATTATCTAGGTATTATGAGTTTGGATGATGTTATGCGCATGAGAAAATAAACCAATTATTTATTTTCTGTTTAAATTTATAGTGAACGAAATAAATAATTTCTTTAGAGATTTTTAAAACGCTGAATTCTCAACGATGCTCCGCGGACCAGCCCCTTATTTTAGGGCCTTCTAAAAAATCTTTAGAGAAAAAAACTTTTTTCGTTTACTATAACTATTAGTTTTGCAGTATACAGTTACAAGAGATTAAGCATAGTGATAACTTATTGTTAATGAAAGCATTATATTTTTTTAATATAATGTTGATCAAAGATTCTAAGCAGCAACTTTATTGATTTAAATCAAATAGTGTCTGCATGAGCAATATATGATTAAAAGCACACTATACCGAAAATAAAATTCATTGATTTTATTGTAAAGGTAATATAAATCAAAATGATGCATAATGCATATACTTATAGATAGCAAAGAGCATATTATCAACAAGATAATGCAATAGTAATATCTCTCAAAAGTATCATAGATAAATTCAACAGAACATTATGATGGTTCTAATATGATATACTATTATAAATTTTCTTTTTTGATATTGATTGTACCTATTATATTAGGCCTTCATGGTTGTGTTCCAGACGCGCCTCAAACGCGAACAATAACTACATATACAATAAGAACATATCAAATTGACAATGAATTTGTTCAATTGGAAAAAAATCGTTACTATACTAAAGTTCATAATTCAGTTGCACCTAATTTTCAACCTATCCCAATTAAAAAGCTCTATAATTATAAAAGTTTGAAAAAGAAACAAACCGATGCAGAGTTTCAACAAGCCTATGATATAGCTTTACAAATTGTGTTACCGCTCTCAGGTCTGCCTCTAGAGCAGCAGATCATCGGTATAGCTCAGAAATTAAGAGTGCACTATGATGCTGGCGGTAAATATTCTATGTCTGAACCGCATTATAATGATCCGTATGGATTTTTTGTGCGAAAGATTGCCTCTTGTGCAGGGTGTACAAGAGCGACAGGTTTGTGTCTCAATATTTTAGGCATCCATTATCAACATATCAATGAGAACAAATGGAAGCATCAATGGTGCAGAATTAATGTAAATGGAAAATATTGGATTTGTGATGCATTTGCGTATTATGCAGGCGAAGAATATGAACCATGTAAGCATCCAATCTTTAAATATGGTCCTGAAAAATAGAGACTTTGTGTTGATTTATGTAGAAATAGATTGACGTGATTAATAGACAGTTGAATATTATGATTCACACCATGTTTTGATTATACTAATAACTATATCAAAATGTACTAAGAAGAGAGCTAAAAATATAGTATAACTTAAGATGCAAGTTGATATATTCTGTTTGATAAAAATTTACTTCGCAATATTCTTAAACTAATCAGCATCATTATGAGTACTAAGAATACAAAAATATGTTAGTTATACGTAAAATATGAACTCACCAAAACGCGCAAATTTTATTTGAAGCCATATCTACGCTATTGATACTTTAAAATGCACAAAACATTCGCCTTTCACTAGATGAAGTTGTTTATTTAGAATATCAGCTAGAATGAGAGATTACGCAATTTTGGTATAGGAGATAGAATTGAGCATTTTATTTGAAAATAAAGATTTTATTTTGTCAAAAAGCAATACTAACTTTGATAAAAATGTTATCTATTTGCCTTCTGCAGGAGGTCTAACAAGGATAGGTATTAATAGAACGTTTAAATCTGCATTACCTAGAGCACCCAAAATAGATGGTATTTATACTAGATTTGGCATAAATGAAATCGTATTGGAATGTAAACATGCAAATTGGTATCAACGTGATTCTTTTTTTAAAATTTTAAAAATTCTTAAATCGCTTGATCCATCTAAAACAGTGATATACGGGTCATCTATGGGTGGATTTGGTGCTATACATATCGGACTTGAACTCGGTATTACTTCTATTGCTTTTTCACCGCAAGCGACATTAACAAAAGAATTTGGTGTGCATTATTCATGGTATGAAGTAGGTCGTTACGCAAGATTACTTAATAAAAAATATTTAGTAATATCATAGACTATCCAAGTAGTGATACACCAATATATTTATTTTATGATTACATGCATCCATATGATAAAAAACATGCTTTATATATTATTAAAAAATTTTCAAATTGTATAGCATTTAATATTCCTTATTCATCTCACTCTGCTATAACCGCAATAAATCCTCTTTATAGAGTTTACAATATAGTAAAAGAAATACTCTTCTCAGAATTTTCACCAGCAAATTTTAGACGTTATTTTTTCCAACGATATAATTTACAAGAACGTAAAGCAAGGTACAAATACGTTTTATCGCGTATAAAAACTCGTGAATTGAACTATAACCTTTCTCGTTGGAAAATAGTGTGCAAAAAACGTCCCAAAAGAAGTATTGGTTTAATAGGGGCAGCACAAGCGTGTGATAAGCTTCAATTATATTCTGAGATGGAGAGTTATGCGGAAAAAGCTATAGCAAAATTTCCAGATAATGCGAATTGTCATATTGTATATGCGCAAGCTGCAGAGAGACGCAAGGAGTGGGATGAGGCTTTAGAGAGATGGAAACGTGTCTCTATAAAATACTCTGAAAGAGCTGAAGGTTTGATAGGTGTTGCTCGCGTTTATGATAAGCTTAAATTATACTCTCAGATGGAGAGTTATGCGCAAAAAGCAATAGAAAAATTTCCAGATAATGCAAATTGTCAAATTGTATATGCCCAAGCTGCAGAGAGACGAGAAGATTGGGATAATGCTTTAGATAGATGGCAACATGTTTCTATAAATCACTCTGATAAATCTGAAGGTTTTATCGGTGCAGCACAAGCGTGTGATAAGCTTAAATTATACTCTCAGATGGAGAGTTATGCGCAAAAAGCAATAAAAAAATTTCCAGATAATGCAAAGTGTCAAATTGTATATGCCCAAGCTGCAGAGAGACGAGAAGATTGGGATAATGCTTTAGATAGATGGAAACG